>JAKDKQ010000191.1 GCA_030453295.1 Janibacter sp. | reverse complement strand
GAGACCGTCGCCTGCCTCATGGGCTCGGCCAACCGCGATGCGTCGGTCTTCGGGGACGGTCCCGGCACGGGGGCCGACTGCTTCGACGTCGCCCGTGACCCCAACCCGCACGTCGGCTTCGGGCTCGGCCGCCACTTCTGCCTCGGGGCTCCGCTGGCGCGGGTCGAGCTGGAGATCACGGTGCGGCGGCTGCTCGAGCGCTTCCCGGACATCTCCCTCGCCGCCACCCCGCCTCGCCGGCCCACCTGGGTGCTGCGCGGCTTCGAGGCGCTCCCCGTCACCCTCTCCTGACACAGGTGGGCGGTTGGTGCTGCGTACTGCCACGAGGGCTGTTCGCCGCTGACGAGCCATGACGAAGGGGGTGACCCGTCCTGCAGATTCAGGGGGTCACCCCCTTCGTCATCGGTTTCGAGGCTCGGCCGCAGGCGGCCTCGCACCTCAACCAGCGATGAGACTGGCTCAGCGCTCTTCTGTGCCCGCGATGAAGGCCTCGAGCTTGACGCGGCCCTCGGTGTCCTCGCGCTGCTCCGGCGGGGACTTCATGAGGTAGCTGCTCGCGGAGAGCAGGGCGCCACCGATGCCGCGGTCCTTGGCGATCTTCGCCGCGCGGATCGCGTCGATGATGATGCCGGCGCTGTTGGGGGAGTCCCAGACCTCGAGCTTGTACTCGAGGTTCAGCGGGGCATCGCCGAAGGCGCGACCCTCGAGGCGGACATAGGCCCACTTGCGGTCGTCCAGCCAGGCCACGTAGTCGGACGGGCCGATGTGCACATTGCGGTCGTCCGCGCCGACGCCGGCGAGCGGCCCGTCGAGGTTGGAGGTGACGGCCTGCGTCTTGGAGACCTTCTTGCTCTCCAGGCGCTCGCGCTCGAGCATGTTCTTGAAGTCCATGTTGCCGCCGACATTGAGCTGGTAGGTGCGGTCGAGGACCACGCCACGCTGCTCGAAGAGCTTGGCCATGACGCGGTGGGTGATCGTCGCGCCGACCTGGCTCTTGATGTCGTCACCGATGATCGGCACGCCTGCGTCCTCGAACTTCTTGGCCCACTCCGGGTCCGAGGCGATGAAGACGGGCAGGGCGTTGACGAAGGCGACGCCCGCGTCGATCGCGCACTGCGCGTAGAACTTGTCGGCCTCCTCGGAGCCCACCGGGAGGTAGGACACCAGCACGTCGACCTCGGCGTCCTTGAGGACCTGCACCACGTCGACCGGCTCGGCCGGGGACTCGTCGATGGTCAGGGCGTAGTACTTGCCGATGCCGTCGAGGGTGTGGCCGCGCTGGACCTCGACGCCCGTCGTGGGGACGTCGGAGATCTTGATCGTGTTGTTCTCGGAGGCGTTGATGGCCTCGGAGAGGTCCTTGCCGACCTTCTTGTCATCGACGTCGAAGGCGGCGACGAACTGCACGTCGTTGACGTGGTAGTCGCCGAACTTCACGTGCATCAGGCCGGGGACGGTGCCCGACGGGTCGGCGTCCTTGTAGTACTCGACACCCTGCACGAGCGAGCTGGCGCAGTTGCCGACGCCGACGATGGCGACGCGGATGGAACTCATGGGTTCTCCTTGGTGGGGGGCGGGTTGAAAGCTGGGTGAGCTGGGTCGCTGAGAGTGCCGGGCCGGGCCTGAGGTCCACGCCGCTCGGCGTCGATGAGCTCGTCGAGCCACGCGACGGCCCGTTCGGTGGCGTCCTCGCCGTGCGCGGCGAGGGCGGCGGACCAGCGGTCCAGACGCGGGGACCCCGCTCCGGTCCGCATGCCGTCGAGCTGCTCGGCCAGCCGGGCGCGGCGTCCTTCGAGGATGCGCAGCCGGACCTCGCGCTCCGTCCGGGCGAAGAACGCGACCCGCAGGTCGAAGGCGTCGTCGTCCCAGCTGCCCGGGTCGGTGCGCCCGGCGATCTGGGTGAAGGCTGCGCGGCCCGAGTCGGTGATCGTGTACGTGATCCGCTGGCGTCGACTGCTCGTCGCGCGCGGCTCGTCGCGGTCGACGCTCACGAGGTCGTGGCCCTGGAGACTCGCCAGGCAGGGGTAGAGCGTGCCGAAGGACAGCGCGCGGAAGGCGCCGAGTCGCGTGTTGAGCCGGCGTCGCAGCTCGTAGCCATGCAAGGGGTCCTCGTGGAGCAGACCGAGGACGGCGAACTCGAGCATCTCGCGGCGGCGCACGTCCTCTCCCTTCGCTCTGGTGGTGGTGCACCGACGGCGCGGACGTGCCCGGTGCCGTGTGAGCGTACCCGATGTATCGGGGTGATACATCGGGTTGCGTCTGTCGGCGCGACGCGATGGCCCCATACTGGGAGGGACGTCCTCGTCGTCCCGTGTCCGAAGGTGCCTTGATGTCTGATCCCTCCCGCTCCCGAGCCGAGTTGCGCTCCCGTCGGCGCTCGTCGTCCCGGCGCAAGGCGAAGCGCCGTGGTGGCGTGCGAGGTCTCTTCCGCAAGGTCCTCATCGGGTTGGCCGTGCTGGTGGCGCTCGGGATCGCCGCGGTGGTCGCCGCCTACCTGATCATCGACATCCCCAAGCCCAACGACCGCGCCGTGCAGCAGGCCTCCGTCCTCTACTACTCGGACGGCAAGACCGAGATGGATCGGATCGCGACCGTCAACCGCGAGGCCGTCGGACTCGACCGTGTCCCTGAGCACGTGCAGCACGCGTTCATCGCTGCGGAGGACCGCTCCTTCTACGACAACCGGGGGATCTCGCCCAAGGGCATCTTCCGCGCCATCAGCGGCGCCCTCGCCGGCGAGGACCGAGGTGGCGGCTCGACGATCACCCAGCAGTACGTCAAGAACTACTTCCTGACCCAGGACCAGACGCTCGAACGCAAGGGGCGGGAGATCCTGCTGTCGGTGAAGGTCGACGGCGAGCTCAACAAGGACCAGATCCTCCAGAACTACCTCAACACGATCTACTTCGGTCGAGGGGCTGACGGGATCCAGACGGCGTCCAAGGCCTACTTCAACAAGGACGTCGAGGACCTCACCCCGTCCGAGGGGGCACTCCTGGCCAGCGTGATCCGTGGGCCGTCGCTCTACGACCCCTCGCTGGGTGATGAGCAGAAGGAGCTGGCCACCGGACGGTGGAACTACGTCCTGGACGGGATGGTCTCCGAGGGCTGGATGACGCCGGCGGAGCGGTCCGATCAGAAGTTCCCGAAGGTCAAGGCACCGAAGCGGACCGCCGCGAAGGCCAATGACATCGGCTTCATCACCGAAGAGGTGCGCACCGAGCTGCGGACCCGGCTGAAGCTGTCCGACGCGGACATCGATCGCGGCGGTTTCAAGATCGTCACGACGATCGACAAGAAGGCCCAGGAGTCGGCGGCCAAGGCCGTCAAGGACCACCGCCCCACGGGTGAGCGCACCTCGGACCTGCACATCGGGCTCGCGTCGATCCAGCCCAACGACGGGGCCATCCGCGCCATGTACGGCGGCTCGACGTTCAGTGAGGGCAAGTACGGCTACTTCAACTCGGCCGTCGACGGCAAGATGCAGGCCGGCTCGACGATGAAGCCGTTCACGATGATCGCGGCCCTGCGCAAGGGGATCCCGCTGTCGACGACCTACAGCGGCGCCAGCCCGTACTACAACAAGGCCTTCGTCTCCACGGGTGCCGGGACCACCCAGGTCCAGCGCAACGGCGGCGTCGTCAACTACGGCAACGCGTCTTACGGCCCGGTCACCATGCGCACGGCGACGCAGAAGTCGATCAACACCTACTACGCACAGCTCAACCTCGCGGCGACCCCGAAGTCCACGGCCACGTCCGCCAAGGACGCTGGTGTCGTGGCGTGGAACGGCGACAAGCGCGTGCCCCTGTCGGAGACGCCCGCCAATGTCTTCGGAACCGATGCCGTGCGCGTCATCGACATGGCCAACGCCTACGCCACGATCGCGGCCGAAGGGAGGCGCGCCACTCCCTACTACATCTCCTCCGTGACGAGCACCGGCGAGTACAAGCTGGACTACACGGTGAAGAAGGATGTGCGCCGGGCCTTCCCCCAGGACGTCGCCCGAGACGCCATCCAGGGGATGAGTCTCGTGGGCCAGCCCGGCGGCACCGGCTACCCGACCGTCGCCGACCTCGGTCGCCCGATCGGTGGCAAGACCGGGACGACCTCCAACAACTACGCGGCCTGGTTCGACGGATTCACGCCGGGACAGCTGGCGACGGCAGTGGGCATGTACAAGGGTGACGGACGGCTGGTGAAGGACAACCAGCTGGTCAACCTCGGCGGCTTCTCGGAGATCACCGGTGGGACCGTGCCCGCACGGATCTGGACCGACTACATGATCGGTGCGCTCGACGGTGCGCCGGTCAAGCGACTGCCGCCGGCCGGCAACGTGAAATACCGGCCGCAGACCGACCGGCCGAGCAATGCGCCCGCGCCGATCACGACGACCCAGGCACCGACCCGGCGCCCGACGTCGACCCAGCGCCCGACGTCGAGCTCGTCGACCTCGACGAGCAGCAGCTCCTCCTCGTCGTCCTCGTCGACCGAGTCCACCTCGTCGAGCTCCTCCACCTCGTCGAGCACGTCGTCGTCGAGCACCTCAACCCCGACCTCGACCTCGACGAGCACCCCGCCG
>JAKDKQ010000190.1 GCA_030453295.1 Janibacter sp. | reverse complement strand
GGGCGCCCAAGGGCGCGCCCAGGCCGAGGTCGGCCGCTCGCGGCCCGAGGTCGTCGCCGCGGACGTGTGCCACCGTGGGGGACAGGCCCTGCTCGGTGGCCAGCTCGCGGATCGCGGTGACGAGGCCGGCCGTGTTGACCCCGCCGGCGTTGGCGACGATCGTCACGCCCCGGTCGAGGGCAAGGCCGAGACAGTCCTGTAGCTGGCGCAGGAAGGTCTTGGCGTACCCGGTGCTCGCGTCCTTCATCCGGTCCCTGGCGAGGATGAGCATCGTCAGCTCGGCCAGCCAGTCGCCGGTGAGGACGTCCAGCTCGCCGCCCTCGAGCATCTCGCGCATCGCGGAGAGCCGGTCGCCGTAGAAGCCGGAGCAGTTGCCGACGCGCAGCACCTCGCTCGCGCTGCGCGCTGAGCTGCTCACTGCGCTGCTCATCGCACGGCCTTCGGGGGCGGCCCGGCGAAGGCCTGCGCGAAGCTCAGCCAGTGCTCGGCCTCGCCCGTCGCGACGAGGTCGGTGTCGGCGAGGACGCGGCGCTGCGTGACGACGAGGCAGAAGTCCTCCGCGCTCCCGGACACGCTGTCGGCGCCACCCCCTTCGCCCCACGTCCACAGGTCACCGTCCGGCGCGGTGAGCTCGATCCGGAAGGGGGCGGGCGGGAGCGTGAGGTCGTTGATCAGGTACGCGAAGTCGCGGGTGCGCACCCCGAGGTGGCAGATGTCGCGCAGCCGTGGCGTCGGCTCGCGCCGTACCGCCAGGGCGTCGGCGACGTCCTGACCGTGCGCCCAGGTCTCCATGAGGCGCGCGGTGGACATCGAGCGGGCGCTCATCGGTGGCCCGAACCACGGCAGCTTGGTCCCCTCGGGGACGGCGCGCAGGGCCGCGGCCAGGGCTGTGCGGCTGGTGCGCCACCGGGTGAGCAGCTCGGCCGGGGGAGCGGCTGCCCCCTTCGCCGCCTGCTCGTCGACGTGACCGGTGACATTGGCCAGCGCGGCCTCGACCTCCCGGGCGAACTCCTCGGGGGCCGTCGCTGCCAGGAGTGCGACCTCGTCGGTCCACGTCAGGTGCGCGATCTGATGCGCGATGGCCCACCCCTGTGCGGGCGTGGGCCGGGACCAGTCGCTCGCGTCGAGGGGGGCGACGAGCGCATCGAGATCGGTGCACTCGTCGAGGAAGGCGGCCACGGTGTCGCTCATGCGGCGAGACTGGCACGAAGTCCACAAACAATCAAGCATGCTTGTTTTATTTGAGGTGCGTCGATAGCGTCACGACATGCGCCTCACCGATGAGCACCATGCCTTCCGCGCCAGCGTGCGTACCTTCGTCGACACCGAGATCAACCCGCACGCGGATGCCTGGGAGGAGGCCGGGATCTTCCCGGCCCGTGACCTCTTCCGCAAGGCCGCGGCCCTGGGGATCCTCGGGCTCGAGCGTGACCCCGAGTACGGAGGAGAGGGGGCGGACCACTCCTTCCAGATGGTCGCTGCGGAGGAGCTCGGTCGGAGCGACTCCGCCGGCGTGGCCATGGCCATCGGTGTCCAGTCGATGATGGCCACGCCCTCGCTCGCGCACTTCGGCACACCGGAGCTCAAGCGCAAGCACCTGGCTCCGGCGCTCGCGGGCGAGGAGGTCGCGGCCATCGCCGTGACCGAGCCGGACACCGGCTCCGATGTCTCACGAGTGCGGACCCGGGCCGTCCGCGATGGCGACGACTGGGTCATCACCGGGCGCAAGATGTACATCACCAACGGCACCCAGGCCGACTGGCTGTGCCTGCTCGCGCGCACCTCCGACGAGGGCGGCCACCGCGGGATGTCCCAGATCATCGTCCCGACCGACAGCCCGGGATTCTCCGTCGCCCGACGCCTCGACAAGCTCGGCAACCGCAGCTCCGACACCGCAGAGATCGTCCTCGACGAGGTGCGGGTGCCGGTCAGCCAGACGATCGGGGAGATCGGGCGCGGGTTCCAGCAGCAGATGCAGCAGTTCATCATCGAGCGCATGTACGCGGCCTACTCGAGCGTGGGCAGCTGCGACAAGGCGCTCGCGCGCACCCGGCAGTACGTCACCGAGCGCGAGGTCTTCGGCCAGCCGTTGGCCAGCAAGCAGTACGTCACCTTCCGCCTTGCCGAGCTGCAGGCACAGGTCGAGCTGCTGCGCAGCCACAACGCCGCCGTGTGCGAGGCACACATGGCCGGCGAGGACATCACCCGCGGCGCCAGCGTCGCCAAGCTGACCGCAGGTCGCCTGGCGCGCGAGGTGGCGGACGCGTGCATCCAGTTCCACGGCGGCATGGGGTACATGGAGGAGACGTGGACCGCCCGCTACTTCCGCGACATGCGGCTGGGCTCGATCGGCGGCGGCGCCGACGAGGTCATGCTCCAGGTCCTGGCCCGGCTCGACGGACTGCCGGGCTGACCCCCTTCGTCACCACCGACACCGACACCGAACTCACCCAGGAGAACCCATGACCACCTCACTCGCCGGACGCACCATCCTGATGTCGGGAGGCAGCCGCGGGATCGGGCTGGCCATCGCCGAGCGCGCCGCCCGCGACGGCGCCAATGTCGCCATCCTCGCCAAGACCGACCAGCCCCACCCCAGGCTCGAGGGCACCATCCACACCGCCGCGGCCGCCATCGAGGAGGCCGGTGGCCAGGCGCTGGCGATCCTCGGGGACGTCCGCTCGCAGGAGTCGGTGCAGGAGGCCGTGGACCGCACGGTCGAGCGCTTCGGCGGGATCGACATCGTCGTCAACAACGCCAGCGCCATCGACCTGTCGCCCACCGCGGACCTGTCGATGAAGAAGTACGACCTCATGCAGGACATCAACACCCGTGGCTCCTTCCTCCTGGCCAAGACGGCGTTGCCGCACCTGCGCGCCTCGGACGCGGCGCACGTGCTCACGCTGTCCCCGCCGCTCAACCTCAACCCCCACTGGGCGGGCGCCCACCTCGGCTACACGATTGCGAAATACGGCATGAGCCTGGTGACCCTCGGCCTGGCGCAGGAGTGGCGCGAGCTGGGCATCGCGGCCAACAGCCTGTGGCCGAGGACGGCCATCGCGACCGCCGCCGTGGCCAACCTCCTCGGCGGCGAGCAGACGATGGCTCGCAGCCGCAGCCCGCAGATCATGGCCGACGCCGCCCACGCAGTCCTCACCCGTGAGCCCGCCGAGTGCACCGGACGCTTCCTCATCGACGACGAGGTCCTCGCCGAGGAGGGTGTCACCGACCTCTCCACATACGGGCCGCCCCTGGAGCAGCTCCTGCCGGACTTCTTCCTCGATTGAGGCAGCGAGGACCCGCGATCGGTCAGTCCAGGTCGAGCGTGATGAACGTCGGCCGGTAGAGCGTCGGGTCGCGGGTCAGCTCGTCGAAGTCGAAGGTGTTGACGTTGTACGAGATGAGCAGCTGGCCGTCCTCGCTGATCTCCGGGTGGCCGTGCGCGTTGTACGTGAAGTGCTGCCCGGAGCCGCCGCCCGACTCCGGCGTCTCGTAGATGGTCTGCCGGTCACGCCACGGGCCCTGCGGCGAGCACGCCGTCCACGCGTTGATCTTGGGGCTGAAGGGCACCGACGTGTCCGAGGAGATCATCAGGTAGCCGTCGCGATAGCGCGAGACGCTCAGCTCGTTGGCGACCCCATCGGTCAGGCGGGCGCTCTGGGCGACGTCGGGGGACCAACCGTCGGCAGTGCGGTACTCCCAGCGAGAGCGGTCGGTGAGGTTGCCGGCGGGCACCCGGGCGAGATGGAGGTGCTTGGCCTCCTCCAGGTCCTCGACGCCGTAGACGTAGGTGTGGGTCGGCGTGGTCATCACCCCGGCTCCCCAGGCGACGTGGTCCTGACCCGCGCCGGGGTCGATGATCTCGGTGACCTCGAGGTCGGGCAGGGAGACCCGCGCGATGGCGTTGCGGTCCCACGCGAACCCCTGCTCGCCCACGCTGCGGGTCAACGACAAGAAGACGACGAGCTCGTCGCCCTCGACCGCTGCGTCCTGCACCCAGTAGTAGCTGTCCTCGCTCGGGTCCGCGAAGAAGGACTCCGGTCCCTCCGCGGTGCGCGTGCTCAGCCGGCCCGAGTCGCTCTCGGCCACGAGCGCGTTGTGGACCATCGCCATGCCGGGCGCCGGCCGGCCGCTGCCTGAGACCTCCCCGATGAAGGAGTCGCTGAAGAGCCACAACGTGCGCTGGTCCGGCAGGCGCACCGAGTAGGTGGAGTCGCCACCGATCCACCCCGGCCCCCTGAGGTCGAAGCGCTCGTCGTCCGCGGGGGAGGGAGTGGCCCAGGAGAAGTCGGCAGTCGCCGCGTCGCAGTCAGCCGACGGCCCGTCATCGGTGCACCCCACGAGCAGGCCGGCCCCCACGGCGAGAGCGGCGAGGGCCGCAGCCGGGCGGGACGGGCGCATGCACGCTCCTGGCGTCGGGTGCTGTCGGCGAAGGGAGGAACCGCCCCCATTGTGACCCACAGGTAGCCGGTCGGACAGGCAGCCGGGTCAGAGCCAGCCCAGGTCCTGGGCGCGACGCGCGGCCTCCACTCGGTTGCTCGTGCCCGTCTTGCCGATGGCCGAGGACAGGTGGTTGCGCACCGTGC
>JAKDKQ010000189.1 GCA_030453295.1 Janibacter sp. | reverse complement strand
TCACCCAGCTGGTAGCAGACGGTCGTCAGCAGACCCTTGTCGCTCGTGACGATCTCGCTCCCGGTGTTGAGCAACATGAAGTTGCCCGTGCCGTAGGTGTTCTTCGCCGACCCCGGTGTCAGGCACGCCTGGCCAAAAGTCGCCGACTGCTGGTCGCCCAGGATCCCCGAGATCGGCGTCCCGTTGAGTACCCCCGGCTTGCACTCGCCGTAGACCTGCGACGACGAACGGATCTCTGGGAGCAGCTGCATCGGCACCCCGATCGCCGCGCAGGTCGCCTCGTCCCACGCGAGTGTCTTCAGGTCCATCAGCATCGTGCGGGAGGCGTTGGTGACATCGGTGACGTGCACCCCCTCGTTTTCCCCACCACCCGTGAGGTTCCACAGCACCCAGGTGTCCATGGTCCCCGCGAGCAGCTCGCCGGCCTCGGCCCGCTCGCGCGCCCCCTCGACGTGGTCGAGGATCCAGGCGATCTTGGGTCCGGCGAAGTAGGTCGCCAGGGGCAGCCCGCAGACCTCCTTGAAACGGTCCAGCCCCCCGTCCTGCGCCAGCTCGTCGACGAGTCCCTGGGTGCGCGTGTCCTGCCACACGACGGCGTTGTGGATCGGCCGCCCGTCGGCCTTGTCCCACACGACCGTCGTCTCGCGCTGGTTGGTGATGCCGACGGCTTCGATGTGGCCGCTGTTGAGGTTGGCCTTGCCCAGCGCACCACCGATGACCCGCCGCGTGTTGTCCCAGATCTCCAGGGCGTCGTGCTCGACCCAGCCGGCCCTGGGGAAGATCTGCTCGTGCTCGATCTGGTCGCTCGCGATCACGGTGCCATCCCGGTCGAAGACCATCGCCCGGGTGCTCGTCGTCCCCTGGTCGATGGCCAGCACGTATGTCTTCGGTGCACTCATGTCCGGCATCCTGTCAGGTCGCCTTCGCCGATGGAGGGGAGCGCGACTACCGTTGTGCCATGCCGAATCCCACCCCGCTCGACCCTCAGCAGCGCGCCGCGGCCTGGCGCCGCATCGCCGAAGAGGACCTCGACGTCCTCGTCATCGGCGGTGGCGTGACCGGTGCAGGTGTCGCACTGGACGCCGCCACCCGCGGTCTCAAGGTGGCTCTCGTCGAGCAACGCGACTTCGCCTCGGGCACCTCATCGCGATCCAGCAAGCTCTTCCACGGCGGTGTGCGCTACCTCGAGCAGCTCAACTTCGGGCTCGTCCGCGAGGCGCTCAAGGAGCGCGAGCTGATGCTCACGCGCATCGCGCCCCACCTGGTCAAGCCGGTCTCCTTCCTCTACCCGCTCTCGCACCCGATCTGGGAGCGGCCCTACGTGACCGCAGGGCTCACGCTCTACGACTCGATGGGCGGCGGCCGGTCGGTGCCCCGCACCAAGCAGCTGACGAAGGGGGGAGTGCGGCGGATCGCCCCCGGCCTCAAGCCGTCGGTCCACCACGGCGGCCTGCTCTACCACGACGCCCAGTGCGACGACGCTCGTCACACCCTGACGGTCGTGCGTACCGCTGCCTCCTACGGAGCAGCCGTCCTCAACTCCGCAAAGGTCACCGGCCTGCTGCACGCAGGTGAGCGGGTCGTGGGTGCGACGGTCCTCGACGTCGAGTCGGGCGACGAGGTCGAGGTCAAAGCCTCGGTCGTCATCAACTGCACCGGTGTGTGGACCGATGACATCCAGCGGATGGCCGGCGGCCGCGGCCGGTTCCACGTGCGCGCGAGCAAGGGCGTGCACATCGTCGTGGCCCGTGACCGGGTCAACTCCGAGACGGGTCTGATCCTGCGGACGGAAAAGTCCGTCCTCTTCTGCATCCCGTGGGGCACCCACTGGATCATCGGCACGACCGACACCGACTGGAACCTCTCGCGGGCACACCCTGCGGCGACGTCCGCGGACATCGACTACATCCTCGAGCAGATCAACGGCGTGCTCCTCACCCCGCTGACCCGCGAGGACATCCAGGGGGTCTACGCCGGCCTGCGACCGTTGCTGGCGGGGGAGTCGGAGGAGTCCTCGCAGCTCAGCCGGGAGCACGCGGTCGCGCGCCCCCAGCCGGGACTCATCTCGATCGCCGGCGGCAAGTACACGACCTATCGCGTCATGGCTCAGGATGCGGTCGACGCGGCCCGTGAGGACCTGTCCGCGGGCGTCTCCGACAGCGTCACCGAGCACATCCCGCTCATCGGGGCCGAGGGGTACCCGGCGCTCGTCAACCAGGTGGACACACTCAGCCGCCGTCACGACCTGCCCGTCTGGCGCCTCACCCACCTGCTGGACCGGTACGGCTCCCTCTCGGTCGACCTCTTCGCGCTCATCGACGAGGATCGCTCTCTCGCAGAGCCGCTCACGGGTGCCGAGGAGTACCTGAGGGTCGAGGTCGTCTACGCGGCGCGACACGAGGCGACGATCCACCTCAACGACCTGCTGACCCGCCGGACCCGGATCTCCATCGAGACTCCGGACCGGGGTGTACTGGCTGCCCAGACGGCCGGTCCGATCCTCGCCGCCGAGCTCGGCTGGGACGAGGAGCGGACCAGCTCGGAGATCGAGCACTATGTGCGCCGGGTGCAGGCCGAGATCGAGAGCCAGCAGCTGACCGAGGACGAGCGGGCCGACGCCGAGCGCACCGAGGCGACCGACATCCGCACCCTCGCCAAGGGCTGAAGGGTCACTCCCCGCCGGGGGTGCCCGAGCGCTGATCGACGGTGTGGGGAGGGAGCACGATCGGCTCCCTCCCAACGCCTCGCACGAAGCCGACGTACGCGGCGGTGAGCAGCACCAGCGCGCCCGCGCCCACGTAGAAGGCATTGCGACCGGTGTCGGTGGTGGCCAGCAGCACGATGACGCCGATCATGAAGGCGATCGCGATGGCGTTGAGCACGGGGAAGAGCGGCATCGCATAGCTCGTCGCCGCAGCGCCCTCGCGTGCCATACGGGCCCGCATCCGCCAGTGCGCGAGCAAGATCATCAGCCAGGTGAAGACCGTGGCGAAGGTGGCGATGGCCGCGACGTAGAAGAAGAGCCGGTCCTCGATGGTCAGGTAGAGCGCGATCCCGACGGCACCGGTGGCGAACATGCACAGCACGGGCACGACGGGGATGTGGCCGTGGCGCGAGAGCCGGAGGAAGGAACGCGGCGCGTGGCCTTGCTCGGCGAGGCCGTACATCGTGCGGGAGCAGGCGTAGAAGATCGCGTTCATCGCCGACAGGGCGGCGGTGAGGACCACGAAGTTCATGATGTGCTCGGCCGCCGGGATGTCGAGCGCAGCGAAGACCTCGACGAAGGGAGAGGTCTCGCCGGTCACCTCGCTCCACGGGATGATCGACATGATGACCGCGAGCGCGGCGACGTAGAAGAGCAGGATCCTGAAGGGCACCGTGTTGACCGCCCGGGCGATCGAGCGGTCCGGGTCGTCGGCCTCGCCGGCGGTCATGCCGAGCGTCTCGATCCCGCCGAAGGAGAAGACGACGACGCTCAGGCTCATGATGATCCCCCACAGGCCGAAGGGGGCGAACCCGCCGTTGCTCCACAGGTTGGCGAAGTCGGGGGTGGTCCCGCCGACCTCCTTGCCCCAGAAGATCAGAGCGAGGCCACCGATGACGAGCGCGATGATCGCCAGGACCTTGATGAGGGAGAACCAGAACTCCATCTCGCCGAAGACCTGCACCGCCATCAGGTTGAGGCAGCCGATGAAGGCGATGGCGGCGACCATCCACGCCCACCCGGGAACGTCGGGGAACCACAGCCCCATGTAGGTGGCGACGGCCGTCATGTCGGCGATCGCGACCACGGCCAGCTCGAGCCAGAAGACCCATCCGGTGATGAAGCCGGCGAAGGGCCCGAGGAAGGACCCGGAGTACTGGGCGAAGGACCCGGCGACGGGGTGGCGCACGGCCATCTCACCGAGTGCCCGCATGACGATGAAGACCATGGCGCCGGCCACGAGGTAGGCGATGAGTACTGCCGGTCCGGCGGCCTGGATCGTCTCGGACGAGCCGAAGAAGAGGCCGGTCCCGATGGCGGTGCCGAGGGCGATGAACTGCACGTGGCGGGGGTTCAGGCCCCGCTCGAGGTGGTCGGACACGAGGTCCGAGACTACGCGCGGAGCGCGATGGGGGACTAATGGGTGGATCGATGGGGTTGGAAGGTGAGATCCTGAGGAGAACATGACAGAACCACTTGACGACCACGACGTGACGAGCGACAAGAGCGCCATCGACGCCACGATCGACCGAGTCCTCTCCCGCCGCGCCCAGGCACTCGCCGAGGACGACGGCTTCATCGACGGCGGGACCTACGACGGCGACCAGCTCGACCGCGAGGAGCGCTCCGCCCTGCGCCGTGTGCAGGGCCTGTCGACCGAGCTCGAGGACATCACCGAGGTCGAGTACCGGCAGCTGCGCCTCGAGCGCGTCGTGCTCGCGGCCGTGTGGACGCAAGGCAGCGTCGAGGACGCCGAGAACTCGATGCGTGAGCTCGCCGCGCTCGCCGAGACGGCTGGCTCAGAGGTCCTCGAGGGCGTCCTGCAGCGCCGGCAGAACCCCGACCCCGGCACCTATCTCGGCTCCGGCAAGGCGCTCGAGCTGCG
>JAKDKQ010000017.1 GCA_030453295.1 Janibacter sp. | reverse complement strand
TCATCGGCACCTCGCCCTTCAAGGAGTGCGACCGCAACTCCATCCCCAAGGACTTCGGTCCCGGTGACACCGAGACCACCTGCCAGGTGGCCATGGTCGCCTCGGGCCAGGAGGTTGCGGGAGCGCAGTACGCGCCCTACGAGGGCGACTACTCCGACGATGGTGCGGTCGTCTGGAAGAAGTGACGTGCATGAGGCGACGGGGGGAGGGCTGCGGCTCTCCCCCCGTCGTCATCTCGCGGTGGCTCGGGTGGGGTGTCGGGCCGCGATGCCCGTGACCACGATCATCAGGCCCATGCCGAAGTCGCTCGGTGTGCGCTGGGCGGTGGCGATCCCCGAGCGAGCCGCATGGGCATGTGACTGCTCGTCGTAGGCATGTCCGTAGACGAAGTGCAGGAGCGTGCGGGTCGCGGTCGGGACGATGTCATCGGGCAGCCCAGCCTCGGTCAGCAGGCCGCACAGCTCGTCGAAGGGAGCCTGCGCCCCCACGCCGAAGGCCCACATGCTCATGACGAGATCGGCTCCGTCGGGATAGCCGGTCACTGCGGCGTGGAGGGCTGCGCAGTGCAGGCGGACCCGCTCCTGCCACACCGCGTCGCTGCGTGGCACGCGTGGTCCGCGGGCCAGGATCTCGTCGGCGACGGCTCCGAGCAGGGCCTGCTTGTTGGCGAAGTGGTGGTACAGGGCGCTCTGCTGCACGCCCAGGTCCGCACCGATGGCGCGCATCGTGAGATCGGGCAGGCCGACGCGAGCGAGGATCGACAGCGCGGTGTCGACGACCTGCTCGCGGGTGAGTGGGGTGCGGGGGTTGCGCGGGGGTGACACGACGGCTGCCTTCGGTGGGTGTGGCCAAGAGGTTTGACCCTACCGTCCGCACCCTCTAGCCTGAACAACGTTCAGTAGCAGAACGCCGTTCAGCGACAGCCAGGAGCCGCCGTGACCACCCACCACGACCTCGTCGACCGCGTCGTCGCGGGCGCCGCAGCGACCGAGCAGGAGGCGCTGGCCGTCCTGCGCACTCCGGATGACGAGGTGATCGACCTCGTCGCCGCGGTGTCCCGGCTGCGGCGCGAGCACTTCGGCATGACGGTCAAGGTCAACTACCTCGTCAACCTCAAGTCCGGCCTGTGCCCCGAGGACTGCGGGTACTGCTCCCAGGCGCTCGGCTCGTCGAGCGAGATCCTGCGCTACACGTGGCTCCAGGAGGACGAGGCACTCGCCCAGGCTCGGGCGGGCCTGCAAGGTGGCGCGACGCGCGTGTGCATGGTGGCCAGCGGTCGCGGTCCGACCGATCGGGACATCGACCGGGTCGCCGGCATGGTGGACGCCATCAAGGGCGAGCACCCGCAGGCCGAGGTCTGCGCCTGCCTCGGGCTGCTCAAGGAGGGGCAGGCCGAGCGGCTGCGTGAGGCCGGGGTCGATGCCTACAACCACAACATCAACACCGCGGAGTCGCACCACGACGCGATCGTCACGACCCACACCTACGAGGACCGGGTGCGCACCGTCGCCACGGCGCAGGGTGCCGGGCTGTCGGCCTGCAGCGGCCTCATCGCGGGTCTGGGGGAGAGCGACGAGCAACTCGTCGAGGCGCTGCTCGCCTTGCGCGAGCTCGGCTCGGAGTCGATCCCGATCAACTTCCTCATCCCCTTCGACGGCACCCCCAAGCAGCAGACCTGGGAGCTGTCTCCCCTGCGGTGCATCAGGATCCTCGCTGCTGCGCGCGTGGTCGCGCCGACTGCCGAGATCCGCATCGCCGCAGGGCGCGAGATGCACCTGCGCAGTCTCCAGGCGATGGCGCTGCACCTGGCCAACTCGATCTTCCTCGGCGACTACCTCACCGCAGAGGGGCAGGCTGCGCAGGACGACCTCGCAATGCTGGCCGACAACGGCTTCACCGTCCTGGGCAGTCAGGAGCCGGACGGCTCGGTGTCCCGCGAGGAGCAGCCCGTGATCCGTCGCCGCGGCGCCGGTACCGCGGCCCCGGCCAACGCCTGAGGGCATGACGAAGGGGGGAGAGCCGCGGCTCTCCCCCCTTCGCCATGTCGTGCGATCGATCAGTGATCGACCGACTCGGCCACACCGTGACCGGTGAGGCTGCGCACCTCCATCTCGGCGTACTTCGCGCGGTTGAACTCCTTGCTCGTCACCGAGCCGAGCCAGCCGAGGAAGAAGCCCATCGGGATGGAGATCAGGCCGGGGTTGGCCAGCGGGAAGATGGCGAAGTCCGCTCCCGGGATCATCGCGGTCTCGGACCCGGAGACGACCGGAGAGAAGGCGATGAGGACGAGGGCCGAACCGAGACCGCCGTACATCGACCACAGGGCACCACGGGTGTTGAAGCGCTTCCAGAAGAGGCTGTAGAGGATGGTCGGCAGGTTGGCGCTCGCCGCGACGGCGAAGGCCAGCGCCACGAGGAAGGCGATGTTCTGGTCCTTGGCGAGCATGCCGCCGAAGATGGCCACAGCGCCGGTCCCGATGATCGCGTACCGCGACACCTTGACCTCTTCCTCCTGCGTCGCCGTGCCGTTCTTGAAGACCTGGTTGTACAGATCGTGGGCGAAGCTGGCGCTGGCGGTGATCGTCAGACCCGCCACCACCGCGAGGATCGTGGCGAAGGCGATACCCGACACGACGCCCAGGAGCACCGAGCCGCCGAGCTCGTAGGCGAGGAGCGGAGCGGCCGCATTGGCCTTGCCCGGAGCGGCGTTGATGACGTCCGGACCCACGAGAGCGCCGGCGCCGTAGCCGATGACCAGCGTCAGCAGGTAGAAGCCACCGATGAGCCAGATGGCCCACTCGACGGACTTGCGCGCCTGCTTGCTCGTCGGGACGGTGTAGAAGCGCTGCAGCACGTGGGGCAGGCCAGCGGTACCCAGGACGAGCGCCAGGCTGAGCGAGATGAAGTCGATCTGGGTCGTGAGGCTCTTGCCGTACTTCAACCCCGGCTCGAGCAGCGACTCCCCAGCCGCGGGGTTCTTGTCGACGGCGCCCTGCATGACGCTGGAGAGGTTCATGCCGAACTGGGCCAGCACCATGATCGTCATGACGGCCACGGCGAAGATCAGCAGGACGGCCTTGATCATCTGCACCCAGGTCGTGCCCTTCATCCCACCGATCATCACGTAGGCGACCATGACGATGCCGACGACCGCGATGACGATGTTTTGCGCCATCGCTCCGTCAACCCCGAGGAGGAGCGAGACCAGTCCGCCCGCGCCGGCCATCTGGGCGAGGAGGTAGAAGAAGGAGACGGCCAGCACGGAGCTCGCCGTGGCGATGCGCATCGGGCGCTGCTTGAGTCGGTACGACAGCACATCCGCGAGCGTGAAGCGGCCGGTGTTGCGGAAGAGCTCCGCGACGAGCAGCAGGGCGACGAGCCAGGCCACCAGGAAGCCGATGGAGTACAGGAAGCCGTCGTACCCCTGGAGGGCGATGGCGCCGGCGATGCCGAGGAAGCTCGCGGCCGAGAGGTAGTCACCGGCGATGGCCAGTCCGTTTTGCCGGCCGGAGAAGGCCGCGCCACCGGTGTACATCTGGCTGGCCGTCTTCTTGCCGCCGGCCACCTTGATGACGATGGCCAGGGTCGCGACGACGAAGACGACGAAGATCGTGATGTTGAGTGTCGGCGAACCGGTGGAGGTCGCTGCAGCGAGGGTGCTCATCAGTCCTTCACCTCCGGGGTGTCGATGGCGGTGATGCTGTCAGCCAGGGCCTCGGCCTTCGGGTCGAAGGACTTCGCGGCCCAGCGGACGTAGATGATCGTGATGGCGAAGGTCGTCACGAACTGCCCCAGGCCCATGATGACGCCGATGTTGATGTTGCCGAAGACCTTGGTGCCCATGAAGTCGGACGCAAAGATGGACAGCAGGACGTACAGGAAGTACCACGCGAGGAAGAACGCGGTGACTGGGAAGACGAAGCCGCGGAAGGTGCGGCGCAGATCGCCGAACTCCTCGGACTCCTGGACGGCGATGTAGCGCTCGCCGAGCGGTTGAGCGTCGTTGCTCATGGCTCACCTCCGGGTAGTGGGTGGCCCGGACATCGATGGCCGGACAGGTCACAGGGTGTCCCGGATCACCTCGTCCGTGAGTGCGCTGCCGGGTCCTGCGCGGTCGGCGGGTGGTGCCGTCGCTGTGCGGGTCGCGACGGCGCGACGAGCGGCACCCTGAGTGCGACGAGCGGTTGTCACGGCCAGGGGTGGGGTCAGCGCGCTTCGGAGAGCACGTCCTCGGGTGTGTGCAGCCGGGTCATCGTGCGCGCCCAGCGGCGCGGTCGGGACGCGGGCGTGAGCAGAGAGACGGTGATCGTCACGATGAAGGCGAGGGGAGTGGCCCAGGCGGTCGGTGCCGCGACGAGCGCTCCGGGCCACCCGTCGGGCGCGAGATGCAGGACGGAGATGATCGCTGCCGCTGCGGTGCTCAGCCCACCCACGGCGACGCCGGCGGCGGCTCCCTTCGCCGTCAGTCGGGTCCACCAGACGCCGAGGATGAGGAGCGGCGCAAAGGTGGCCGCCGCGATGGCGAAGGCATGGCCGACGGCCGAGGAGATCCCGATCGGCTCGGCGGTGATGGCGACGACGAAGGGGGCGAGCACCCCCACGAGCGCGGCGACACGGAAGGATGCTGCCGGGGCGGCGTCCCCCCGGCTCAGCGTGGCGGTGAGTGGCCGCAGGACGTCCTGGTCGATGGCGCCGGCCACGGACATCGCCACGCCCGAGGCCGTCGCGAGGAAGGCGGCGAAAGCACCCCCGGCGACGAGCGCGGTGAGCAGCTGGCCGTCCATCCCGGGCAGCATGGCTCCTGGGAGGGCGAGGACCACGGTGCGGCTGGCGTCGCCTCCGACGTCGCCGTGGTCGAGGTAGGCCCGACCGAGGTAGCCGTAGATCGGTGGGAAGACGTAGAAGATGCTGAGGAGCGCCAGCACGGAGACGGTGGTCCGGCGCGCAGCCACACCGTCCGGGTTGGTGTAGAAGCGCACGGCGATGTGAGGCAGGCCCATGGTCCCGAGGCACAGGGCAGCGAGGGTGCTGTAGGTGGTGAAGAGGGACAGGCTCGTCGACCGGTCGCTCGTGAGGGGCTCCCACCACGAGCTGTCGGCCTGGGGACTGGGCCCACCGGCACGCTGCCAGACGAGGAGCAGGACGAAGGCGGGGACCGCGATCGCGGTCAGCTTGATCCAGTACTGCACGGACTGGACGAGGGTCACTGAACGCATGCCGCCCGCCGCGACATTGAGCACGACGATCACCGTGAGCATCGTGGCGCCGACCCACGTGGGCAGCCCGCTCACGTGGCGCAGGGCAAGACCGGCACCCTGCATCTGGGGGAGCAGGTAGAGCCATCCGATCCCGACGACGAGCAGGGCGCAGCCGCGCCGCAGGGAGCGCGACTCGAGCCGGGCCTCAGCGAAGTCGGGGAGGGTGTAGGCCCCCGAGCGGCGCAGCGGGGCGGCGACGAGGAGGAGCAGCACGAGGTAGCCGACGGTGTAGCCGATCGGCATCCACAGCATGTCGATGCCCTGGTCGTAGACGAGCCCCGCCACCCCGAGATAGCTCGCAGCCGACAGGTACTCGCCGCTGATGGCGCTGGCATTGCGCCATGGAGTGACGGCTCGGCCGGCGACGTAGAAGTCGCTCGTCCCCTTGGCCAGCCGCAGGCCGAGCGCGCCGAGGGTGAGCGTGGTGAGGCAGACGAGCGCGATCGCCAGGACGCTGAGCGGCTGGCTCACCGGCGGCCCACGAGGTCGCTGAACTCCGCCTCGAGGCGTTCGCTCGCACGCGTGTACCACCTGGCCGTCAGCACGACCCCGGGGTAGACGAGACCGCCGAGCACGAGCCAGGACAGGGGCAGGCCGAGGACGCTCGCTCGTCGGGTCACGGGGACGAGAGCAAAGAGGAGGGGAAGCGCACCGAGAGTCGCGACGCCGAAGGCCAACGTGCTGAGGGACAGCTGCAGCTGCGCGCGCACGAGCGATCGGACATAGGCGGTGCCGAGGTGCGAGTGCCCGGCGATCTCGTCGCGGACGGTCCGGGGCCGCTCGCGACGGCTGGGACGTCGGGTGCGGGTGACGCGCACCCGCTGCGGCGGGCTGCTCACCCGTCGTCCGTGGCCGTGCGCGGTCGCAGGAGGGTGCCGCGCAGGTGACGGGTGTGACGGCGGCTGACCTGGAGCTCGTTGTCGTCGACGATGACGGTGCAGCGCCCCCCATCGGTGTGGATCTCAGTGATGTGGCGGGTCGAGACGAGCGTCGAGCGGTGGATGCGGACGAATCCCGCGTCGGCCCACTGCTCCTCGAGGGTGGCCAGGGGGATGCGCACGAGGTGTGAGCCGGTGGGCGTGTGCAGGCGGGCGTAGTCGCCCTGGGCCTGCACCCAGCGGATGTCGCTGCGCGGGACGAAGCGGGTGACCCCGCCGAGCTCGACCGCGATCGTCTCGTCGTCCTCGGGGGCGGCGGAGGGTGGGGTCTCGCGCTCGCTGGCGGCGAGGCAGCGACGCACGGCCTCGCCGATGCGCTCGGGGCGCACCGGCTTCATGATGTAGTCGACGGCGTCGAGGTCGAAGGCGTCGACGGCGTGGGTGTCATGGGCGGTGACGAAGACGACCTGTGGTCGCTCGGTGAAACGGCGGATGACCCGAGCCAGCTGCATGCCGTCCAGTCCGGGCATCGAGATGTCGCTGAAGACGACGTCGATGGGTTCGCGCTCCAGGGCAGCCAGGGCAGCCGTGCCGCTGGCGGCGGTGAGCACACGGCCCACCCGCTCGTCCTGGTCGAGCAGCCAGGCCACCTCGTTGCGCGCGGGTGCCTCGTCGTCGACGACGAGGACGGTGAGCGCTGCGGGCTGTGGCGGTCGCGGCATGGCCACCAGACTAGGCCGGTTCCTCGAGCGCCGGGGAGTACTTGGGTACGCGGAAGGAGACCTTCATCCCGGCACCGGGTGCGGTGTCCACGACCAGGCCGAACTCCTCGCCGTAGACCTGACGCAGTCGAGCGTCCACATTGCCCAGGCCGACGGAGTCGGCACGCGACTGCCCGTCCAGGATCTTGCGGATCGCTTCGGGGTGGGCCCCGACCCCGTCGTCCTCGACGCTGATCTCGGCCTCTGCACCGTGATCGGTGGCGCTGAGCGTGACGTGGCCCGGGCCCTCCTGAGGGGCGAGCCCGTGGCGCACCGCGTTTTCGACGAGGGGCTGGATCGCGAGGTACGGCACGCGGACGGGCAGCACCTCCGGGGCGATCTTGAGCGTGATCCCGAGGCGGTCGCCGAAGCGAGCCTGCTCCAGCACGAGGTAGCGCTCGACATTGCGCAGCTCCTCGCTGACGGTGGTGAAGGCGCCACCGCGACGCAGGGCATAGCGCGTGAAGTCGGCGAACTCGAGCAGGAGCTCCCGGGCACGGGCGGGGTCGGTCCGCACGAAGGAGGCGATCGCGGCCAGCGAGTTGTAGATGAAGTGCGGGGAGATCTGGGCTCGCAGCGCCCGCAGCTCGGCCTCCATCGCCCGGGTGCGCTCGTAGCCCAGGTCGGCCAGCTCGACCTGGGTGGCCACCCACGAGGCGACCTCCTCGGCGGCGCGCGCCAGGCCCGCTGAGACCGCGGATCCGTACCCCGCGACGGCTCCGATGACCCGGTCGTCGACGGTGACCGGAGCGATGACCGCGGCACGGATGGGGCAGTCGGTACCGGTGCAGGTGACGACATCGGGGCCCAGGACCACGGTCTGACCGGAGGCGAGGACCTGCGCGGCCTGGTCCATGACGGCAGGCAGGTGGTGACGCCCTTCGCCCTCCCAGACGATGACGCCGGAGGTGTCGCAGATGGCCAGACCGGGGGTCGCGAGCATCGCGCGCAGGTAGGGCGCCGCGCGCTCGCAGCCGTCGTCGGTGAAGCCGTCGGCCAGGTGCCGGGCCGCCTCGGAGGCGGTGTGCAGGGTCTCGTAGGTCGCCTGGTCGGTGACGGAGATGAAGCCGGGGCGGGCGCGACGCCATCGGACGAGGGCGAAGACCAGCCAGAGCGCGAGGAAGGCGCCTGTGACCACCACCACGGTGGGGAGGTGCAGGCCGGCAGTCATGGGCGAACCCTAGTGCGGCCTACGCTGTCGGGGTGTCCGACTCCAGCCCGCTTGTTGTTGCCCTGACCGAGCTCGCCGCGCTGCCCGAGGTGGCGCACGCCTCCGACCAGGCCCGCGAGGTGTGCACCCAGCTGCGCTGGCACGAGGCGCTGCGCCGCCGGATCCCGGAGGCTGCGGCCGAGTCGCGGGTCCGTGGGGCGTGGGCGAGCGCGGAGCTGGACGGCGCGCGGTCGACCGCGTCGATCGTGCGCGAGATCATGATGGGCGCGCGGGAGCGCAGCGAGCAGCCCGACCCGGCCGAGCGGGTCATCCACGGTGCGATCGCGGCCACGGCCGAGAGCGAGAGCCTGCGTGACCTCGTGACGCGCTCGCCCGGACAGGCTCTCGCGCGCCTGCACACCGCCGCCGCGGCCCAGCTGGTGCAGGACCGCGATCAGCTCGGCCGCCCGCGTGTCGAGGGGGAGGGCTGCGAGGAGTTCGCCGACCTCGGACCCGCCCCGACCGGAGACGAGCTGCGCCAACGGCTGGACGGGATCATCGAGCTGATGCGCTCGGCCAGCGAGGCTCCTGCCCTCGTGGTCGCGTCGATCGTCCACGCGGAGATCGCCACGGTGCGGCCTTTCGTCGTCGGCAACGGGCTCGTCGCCAGGGCCGTCGAGCGCGCCCTCATCGCCGCCACCGGGCTGGACCCGACGGGTGTCGCGGTCCCCGAGGCCGGCCACGGGCACGCCGGAGGGCCGGCCTATCTCGGCTCGCTCAACGGGTATGTGCACGGCGGGGCTCCGGGCGTCTCCCTGTGGCTGAAGCACTGCGGTGAGTCGCTCGTGGCGGGCGCGGAGGAAGGCTGGCGCGTGGCTGAGTCCGTGCGTGCCGGGCGGCTCGGATAGCCGTCACCTCGACGTGAGCGCCCTCGAATTGCGCTCACAGGAATCACGATTACAGTTGTTGTCCAGCCGCTCCCTTCGGGTTGAGCGGCCAACGCACGGCTCCCTCCCCCCGGGGCCCGCGCGTTGACGGCCCCGGCGCTCCCCCGCCGGGGCCGTCCCCTTTTTGCGATCGTGTCTCCCGACCCTCGTCCACAGGCACGGATGGACGAAGGGGGTTGTCCCCAGCCCCATGGCCAGCACGCCGGAGCGTGGTGGCCGGGAGCAGGGTCGAGGGCATGCATCCCGTCGTCGTCATCACCGGAGCCTCAGGTGGGCTGGGCGTGTCCACCCTCGCGGCCGTCACCGCCACTGTCCTTGCCCGTGACGGCTCACCGACCTTGGTCGACGGCGCCTTCGGCGCGGGCGGTCTGGATGCCACGGTCGCGGTGGAGCACGTGGAGGGCCTGCGCTGGGGCGACCTTGCGGAGCACGAGGGTGGGGTCGACGCAGCGCGGCTACGGGCAGCGCTCCCGCTGGGACCGGTGCCGACGCTCGCGGTACGAGGTCGGCGGCCAACCCCGGTGGCCGTCCGAGATGTCGTGACCGGGCTGGCGGGACTGGGGCCCGTGGTGGTGGACCTGCCCTGCTCGGGTCGGGTGCCTCCGGTGTGGGCGGAGCTCGCGGATCTCGTCGTGGTCCTCGTGGGGTTACGGCCGCGCTGGTTGCGCGACGGGGAGGCCTGGACCTCGGCGCTCCCGGAGCGCAGGGACTCCGCCCTGCTGGTCACCCGTGGACCGCGGCGAGCCGAGCAGGTCGCCGAGCGGGCCGCTGACCATCTCGGACTGCCCCTGCTGGATCACCTGGCAGATGACGCCGGGGTGCAGCGTGACGAGGCGCACGGGCGCTCACCGCGGCCCAAGGGGCCCGTCGGCGTGGTGGCCAGATCACTGGTGGCGGCACTGCCGCCGGTCTCCGGTGCGCTCGCCGAGCACGTCCTGGGGCTGGCGTCGTGAGGTGGTCGAGTGCCATCGACGCGCACGTGCAGGCCGGTCGCGCTCCCGACGAGCAGGTGATCGACCAAGTGGCTCGCGCCGAGGAGGTGCGGCTGGGCAGCTCCGGCGCACGGCGTCGGTCCGGGGAGCTGCGGGCCGGACTCATGGGGCTCGGTCCGCTCGAGCCGCTCGTCGGCGACGATCAGGTGACCGATGTCCTGGTCAACGGCGACGGGTCGGTGTGGGTCGACAGGGGCGAGGGGGTCACTCGTGCCACGGTCGAGGTGGGCGACCACGACGCCGTGCGCCGGCTCGCCACCCGCCTGTCCGCGCTGGCCGGCCGTCGGCTGGACGACGCCCAGCCGTGGGTGGACGGGCTGCTGCCGCGGGGTATCCGCCTGCACGCGGTCCTGCCGCCGCTGGTCGCCGGTGGGGCCCACGTCAGCCTGCGGATCCCTCGTCACCGGGGCGGCGGGCTGACCGCGCTGGTGGATCTGGGGATGGCGACGCTCGAGCAGGCGGAGCAGCTGCGGCAGATGGTGCGAGCTCGACGGGCCTATGTGGTGACCGGAGGGACGGGCACGGGCAAGACCACTCTCCTCGCCGCGTTGCTCGCCGAGGTCCCCGCCGACGAGCGGCTCGTCGTCGTCGAGGACGTGGGTGAGATCCAGGTCGGCCACCCGCACGTCGTGCGCTTGCAGGCGCGCTCTGCCAACACCGAGGGCGCGGGCGAGGTGACGATGGTCCACCTCGTCCGGCAGGCACTGCGCATGCGGCCGGACCGGCTGGTGGTGGGGGAGGTGCGTGGCGCCGAGGTCAGGGATCTCCTGCTCGCGCTCAACACCGGGCACGAGGGCGGCTGCGGCACCCTCCACGCCAACCGCGCGGAGGACGTGCCCAGTCGGATCGAGGCGCTCGGTGCGCTCGCCGGGATGAGCCGGGAGGCCGTGCGAGCGCAGGTCGCCAGCGCGCTCGAGGTGGTGGTGCACCTGCGACGAGTGGACGGTCGGCGGGTCATCGACTCGATCGGCCCGCTGCCGGTGGTGACGTCATGACGATCACCGTCGTGGGGCTGGTCGTCGCCGCGGTGCTCATGTGGCCGGGACGGGCAGCAGGAGTGGGGCTGGCCGGAGGGGCGACGTCGGTGTGGCGTCGGCGGCGTCCCGAGGGAGGCCGGTTGCACGATCTCGAGTCGCTCGCCGGGATCGCTGACCTGCTCGCGATGGCATTGCGGTCAGGGGCGACTCCGGTCTCTGCCGTGCGCGTCGTCTCGGCGCAGGCCCCGAGGCCGTGGCAGCCGGTCCTCGAGGAGGTCCACGAGCAACTGACGACGGGCGGTGCTGCGGGGCAGGTGTGGCGCAGGCACGCCGCGGACCACCCGGAGCTCGGCGCGGTCGCAGGTGCCTGGGCGCTCAGTGAGGACCTGGGCGTCGCGCTGGCGCCGTCGATGGCGACGAGTGCCCAGGTCCTGCGGGCGAGGGTGCAGGCACGACGGCGGTTGGAGGCCTCGACCGCGGGTGCGCGGGCGACGATGCGGATGCTCACCCTGCTGCCCCTCGTGGGCCTGCTCGCTGGCTTCGCCTTCGGTCTGACCCCGTGGGAGGTCTACGGGCACAGCGCGGTGACGATGGCCTGCGCTGTGCTCGGCCTCGTCCTCACGGCGATCGGCTGGTGCATCTGCCGCTGGGTGCTGGCGCGGGCCGTCGCCCCCACGGTGCACCGGTGAGCCTGCTGGCTGTCGCCCTCGTCGTCGTGGCGGTGGTCGTGTGGCCCGGGCAGGTCACTCGCGTGGGGTGGTTGCGCAGCGAGATCGAGGCGGTGGGTGAGCCGGCGACCGCCGCCCTGACCGTCGACGAGGTCGCTGACGCGAGCGTGCTGCTGGCTCTGGCGCTGCAGTCCGGACGCGGGATGGTCCAGGCGCTCGAGGAGGTTGCCGGGGTCTCTGCGGCAGGTGCGGGCGAGGACCTGCGTCGGGTGGCGGCTGCCCTGCGTTGGGGCCGCTCGATGAGCCAGGCCTGGAGCTACGCCCGCGATGTGTGGGGTCCGACGGCGACGGCCTTCGTCGTGGCCGATGCCGTGGGAGCGCCCTCGGCATCGGTCCTGCTCGACGCCGCAACGAGCCTGCGCGACGCGGAGGCACGACGTCTGGAGGAGGCAGGTGGCAAGGCTGCGGTCATGCTGGTCCTCCCACTCGGCCTGTGCTTCCTGCCGGCCTTCATCGCCACCGCCGTCGTGCCGATCGTCGCCGTGCTCGTGGGGACCCAGCTGTCTTGAGCGCTGATCCCCCCGGCTCAGCCACCCGTCCATCTCGGCTGCTCCTCCACGGGGTTGTCCCCAAGCGGAGTCACTCGTCCAGGGGTGGTCCACAGGTCCGCGGGGCAGCCCCCGCAGGTGTCGTCCGGGGCGAAGGGTGGACCTCACCGCGGTGCATCGGGTGCCGCCGAAGGGAGGAGTTTCCCATGAAGAGGTCCATCGTCCGCTGGGGTCACCGGATCAGGTTGGGGTGCGAGGCGGGGATGACCACCGCCGAGTACGCGGTCGGCACGCTCGCAGCGTGCACCTTCGCGATCGTGCTGCTGGCAGTCGTGAAGTCGGGGACGATCAAGACGGGCCTGTCGGGTGTCATCCTCGAGGCGCTCGGCATCCGCTAGAGCCGGCGACGACGCGGGGATGGTGACGGCCGAGCTTGCCCTCACCTTCCCCGCCATCGTCCTCGTGCTCGTCATGTGCCTCTCCGCCCTGTCGTGGGGAGTCGACCACGTGCGGTGCGTCGACGCGGCCAGGGTGGCGGTCCGGGAGCTGGCCCGGGGGGAGCCCTCAGCACAGGCACTCGGCCGAGCAGAGAGCACGGCACCCGCCGACGCCCGGCTCACGGTCACCCGCAGCGGCCACGACGTGATGGTCACGGTGACGAGTCCTGCGCCGCCTGCGCTGTCCTTCGCAGCCGAGGACACCTCGTGCTCGTCCACGGCGAGGGTGGAGTCGATCGATGAGGTCCTCTGACCCAGGGGCTGAGCGTGGCTCGTCAACGGTCGTGGCCGTGGGCCTCATCGCGGTCTTGTTGACCATCACCCTCGCGGCGCTGGCAGTGCTCAGCGCGGTGCGAGCGGCTCATGTCGCACGCTCAGCGGCGGACCTGTCGGCACTGGCAGGAGCGACCCAGCTCCAGGAGGCCTTCGACCCAGCGGCCGCGTGCGCGGAAGCCGACCGAGTGGCAGCGATGCACGAGGTCCGGGTCCTCGCCTGCGATGTCGGGGAGGCTGGGGACGTGACGGTGACCGTGTCGGCGAGGGTCCCCCTTCGCCTCGGTGGTGTCGGACCCGACCACGCCGAGGGCAGGGCGCGAGCGGGACCCGCGCCAGATCCGGGGCAGCAGTGAACCCGCGGACCGTGGTCGTCCGCGGGTCCACGTCCACCCACCATCAGGGTCGGCGGTCACCCGTGCGGGGGAGCGGCCGAGTGGCGTCGTCGACGGCGCCATCGCGCCCGACAGGGCGGGTGGCGTCGCCACGGGTGTCCATGCGCTGGGTCTCGAGGGTCGGGTCGTGGCGCTCGGCGGCCTCGGCCCGCTCGCGGGCGATCTCGGTGGACATGCGCTGGTCCTCGAGCTCACGCTCACGCTGCGCGATGTCTTCCCGGTGCTCAGCCTCGAGGCGGGCCTGGCGTTCGCGGGACTCCGCGGCCTGCTCCTTGCGCAGGCGACGCTGCTTCGCCTTGCGGGTCAGGGCCGCCTTGATGAGGACCAGACCCAGCCACAGCAGGAGCATCGTCAGCATGCCGACGATCACCAGGGTCAGGGGGTTGAGGTTGATCGTCACGGTGTCGAAGAGCCGGATGTCGACGTCCTGCCCGGAGACCTCGGGCGCGGATGTGCCCATGAGCAGCGCTGCTCCGAGGGCGAGGGCAACGAGCACGAGGATGAGGCCGAGGATGACCATGACAGTCCTTCCGGGTACGTCAGCCGGCGGTCGCCGACGGAGCTTCTCCGCTCACTGTATGACCGAGGGAGTCCAGCAGCAGGTCAAGCAGCGCAACGGCGCCCGGCGCGTCGAGCGGCTCGTTGCCGTTGCCGCACTTGGGGGACACGACGCACGCCGGGCAGCCGCTGCCGGCGCACCCGCACGAGGCGATCGTCTCGCGGGTCATCGCCAGCCACTGGCCGATCCGCTCGTGCGCGCGAGCGGCGAATCCCGCGCCTCCGGGGTGCCCGTCGTAGACCATGATCGTCGGCAGTCCCGTCTGCGGGTGCAGGTCCGTCGAGACCCCGCCGATGTCCCACCGGTCGCAGGTCGCGAGCAGGGGCAGCATCCCGATCGCGGCGTGCTCGGCAGCATGGGCGGCACCCGGCACATCGGCCTCGGACACGCCCACCGCAGCCAGGGACTCGGGCGTCATCGTCCACCAGACGGCCCTCGTCGACAGGGTCCGCTCCGGCAGGTCCAGGTCGTGCCGGCCGATGACCTCTCCGCTCGGCAGGCGCCGGAGGAAGCCCGTCACCTGCCGCCGCACGTCGACCCGCCCGAAGGAGACCCGCACCGGTCCGTGGTCGACGCCTTCCTCCTCTGCGACGATGTCGAAGGAGGAGACCGACTGCGCGTGCGTCGACCAGCCCGGATCCCCCTGGGTGACAGTGGCCGTCGCCTGCTCCAGGTCGAGGTCCGTGACGACATGGGTGCGCCCCTGGTGCACGTGCACCGCGCCGGTGTGGACCTGGGCGTGCGCCGAGCCCTCGTCGACCGTGCCGAGGATGCGACCGGACCGGCCCTCGACGATGCTCACCACGTCACCGATGCCGCGCAGGGAGACATGGTCCCCGGGCCGGTCCGTTCGGGTCCAGAACCACCCGCCGGGGCGGGCCCGCAGGATCCCCCGCGCGACGAGGACCTCGAGGACTCCGGCGAGCCCGTCACCGAACCACTCGACGTCGTCCATCGTCACCGGGATCTCCGCCGCAGCGCACGCGACGTGGGGAACGAGCACGTGGATGTTGCGCGGGTCGAGCACGCTCGTCTCGACAGGCGCGTCGAAGATCACCTCCGGGTGCTCGACCACCCACGTGTCCAGCGGGTCATCCGCGGCGAGCAGTACTGCGAGAGCGTCCTGCCCGTCACGGCCAGCCCGGCCGGCCTGCTGCCAGACCGAGGCCAGGCGACCGGGCCACCCGGCCATGAGCACGACGTCGAGGCCGGCGATGTCGATGCCGAGCTCCAGGGCATTGGTCGCGGCGAGCCCGAGCAGGTCGCGATCCCGCAGGCGTCGCTCGATGATCCGGCGCTCCTCCGGGAGGTACCCGCCGCGGTAGGCCGCGATCCTCCCTTCGTCCACGATGCTCACCTGCCGTGATGCGGAGGAGGCGAGCGCCTCGACCCCCGCCCGGGAGCGGGCGAAGGCGAGCGTCTGCACATCCCGCCCCACGAGCTGCGCCATGAGCTCGGCGGCCTCGGTCGTGGGGGAGCGTCGGCTCCCTTCATCATCCTCCGGGGGTTGCCACAGCGCAAAGGTCAGGGCGCCGCGCGGGGACCCGTCGTGGGTCACGGCACGGACGTCGTCGCCGATGAGGCGCGATGCGTGCCCGCCGGGCTCGCCGACGGTCGCCGAGGCGAGGACGAAGACCGGGTCCGCGCCGTAGCGCCGCGCCACCCGCCGCAGCCGGCGCAGGAGGAGGGCGACGTGCGAGCCGAAGACGCCGCGGTAGACGTGGCACTCATCGATGACGACATAGCGCAGCCGCCGCAGCACGTGGGCCCAGTGCTCGTGGCCGGGCAGCAACGAATGGTGGACGAGATCGGGGTTGGTGAGGATGACGTCCGCGTGGTCGCGGATCCAGCGCCGCTCGTCCATCGGGGTGTCACCGTCGTAGGTCGCGGCCCGGATGCCCGGCACGGCCCACGACTGGATGCGGGCCAGCTGGTCGGCAGCGAGCGCCTTCGTCGGCGAGAGGTAGAGAGCGGTCGCGCCGCGCCCGTTGGCCGCCGACCTCCCGTCGAGCACGGCGGTGAGCGAAGGGAGGAGGTAGCCCAGTGACTTGCCCGAGGCCGTCCCCGTGGAGAGCACGACATGCTGTCCGTCGTGGGCCGCCTGCGCGGCCTGCGCCTGGTGCGACCAGAGCCGGTCGATACCCGCGCCGGCCAGCGCCTGACGCAGGGGAGGAGCCACCCAGTCGGGGAGCTCGGCATGCTCCGCAGGGCGCGCCGCGATGTGCTCGACATGACGCACGCGGTCCTCGTGGCCCGCCGACAGGGCGGCGAGCAGGTCGGGAGCCTGCGGGCGGGTGCGGGGCATGTGATCTACGGTAGGCGGATGCCGATCTCCGTCACGACCAGCGAAGCCGGAGAGGTCAACATCGTCCACGTCAGTGGTGAGATCGATGTGGCCTCTGCCGCCGTGCTACGCGATGCCCTCGAGGCGCTCATCGCCGATGGACGCCGCCGCCTGACCCTCGACCTCGGGGGAGTCACCTTCATGGACTCCACCGGACTGGGCATCGTCGTCGGCCGGCTGAAGAAGCTGACCCGCCATGGCGGGACGCTCACGGTCGTCGTCTCGCACGAGCGGGTGCTGCGCGTCTTCAACATCACCGGCCTCGACCGGCTCATCGACATCCA
>JAKDKQ010000188.1 GCA_030453295.1 Janibacter sp. | reverse complement strand
GACGAGATCGTCCTCACCGAGCTCGACCACGACTGCAATGTCCGGCCGTGGGTGCAGGCGGCGCAGGCCGTCGGTGCGACCGTCCGGTGGCTGCGGCTCGACCCCGCCAGCACCGACCTCGACCTGAGCGACCTCGACGAGGTCGTCGGCGAACGTACCCGCCTGGTCGCCGTGACCGGCGCGTCCAACCTGCTGGGGACGATGCCGCCCGTCGCCCGGATCGCCGCACGGGCCCACGCCGTCGGCGCGCTGGTCCACGTCGACGGGGTTCACCTCACGGCCCACTCGCACATCGACGTGGCCGCGATGGGCGCAGACCTCTTCGTGTGCTCGCCGTACAAGTTCTTCGGTCCGCACTGCGCGGCCCTGGCCGCCGACCCGACGCTGCTGGAGACCCTGCACCCGGACAAGCTGCTGCCGTCGACCGATGACGTCCCGGAGCGCTTCGAGCTCGGGACGCTGCCCTACGAGATCATGGCCGGCGCGAGCGCAGCGGTCGATGTCATCGCGTCGCTCGCGCCCGGCGAAGGCACCCGCCGTGAACGGCTCGCTCTGGCGCACGCCTTCGTCCACGAGCACGAGCACGCCCTGCGCCACCGGATCGAAGGGGGCCTGACCGACCTCGGCGAGCGCGTCACCCTGCACTCACGGGCGCAGCAGCGCACGCCGACCCTCTTCTTCACCTTCGCCGACCGGGACGCGTGCGAGGCCGCAGCCTTCCTCGCCGAACGCGATGTCCTCGCGCCCGCCGGCACCTTTTACGCCCACGAGACCTTCCGCGCCCTGGCGCCCGGGGTCGATCTCGGGATGCGGGTCGGCGTCGCGCCCTACACCGACGACTCGGACGTCGACCGCCTGCTGACGGGACTCACGGACTTCCTCGCCCGCCCCTGATCGCACGACCTTAAGGAGATGCGCATGCTTTAACGCACGACCTTAAGGAGATGCGCACCCTTGGCGCACGACCTTAAGGAGATGCGCACCCTTGGCGCACGTTGGTCGGGTCAGCGGGGGTCGCGGCCGGTGAGGGCCAGCACCTGGTCCTGACGTGAGGCGTCGGGGCCCAGCTCGACCGCTGGGCCGCAGACGCCGTCGCTGCGGATGGCGTCACCGAAGCCGGCGATGGCGGTCTCGGCCTGCTCGAGCTCACGCTCGGAGAAGTCCACGTCGACACCGGCGGCCTGACCGATGTCCCAGCGGTGCACGATCAGGTCGAAGCCGAAGAACTGGTCGAAGGCCCCGCCCACCGTGCTCGTGCCGAAGGGGGTCTCGTAGGCCCGCTCGGCCAGGGTGTCGTCGGCCAGCTGGCGAGCGACGCCCTCGGCGTGCGTGCGCCATGCGGTCGCGGGACCCAGCGCGGCAACCGTCGGCGCGGGATCGGGCAGGTCCGCGCCGGCCTTGAGCAGGAAGTCACGCTGGGTGTCGATGAGGTGCTGGACGACATCGAGCCCCGACCAGCCCTCGCACGGGCTCTCGCCCTCGAGCGCGCGAGGGTCGGTCGCGTCGATCAGGCGCATGAGCGGAGTGTTCTTGCGGTCGAAGACGGAGGCGGCATCGCGAGGAAGGGGCATGGGGACAGCCTGCCAGCGCCCTGCGACAACCGCCACGACATTCCCCCTTCGTCCAGCGGGTGAACTCCCGACGGCGACTTGGTGAAGGAGCGCCCCGCCCCTTGATCCGGCCTCCGGAGCCAGCGAGCATGACGACGACATGAGCGGGCTCTTCGTCGCCATCGGCGACTCCTTCACCGAAGGCGTGGGCGACCCGAACCTGCACTACCCCAACCAGGTTCGCGGTTGGGCGGACCGGCTGGCCCGGCAGCTGGGGCGGGCCGACCCGACGTGGCGCTATGCCAACTTCGCCATCCGCAGCAAGTTCCTCGACCAGGTCGTCGCCGACCAGCTGGAGCCGGCACTCGCGCTCGGACCGACCCACATCTCCTTCTGCGCCGGGGGCAATGACCTGCTCTCGCTGCGCGCGGATGTCGACGGCATCGCCGAGCGCTACGAGCAGGCGCTGCTGCACCTCGTGGGGTCCGGCGCGGAAGTCATCGCCTTCACGACCTTCGTCCCCCGGGCGAGCGGGCTGCTCAAGCCGTTGATCCGCAGGGTCGACGCCTTCAACGGCGCCATCCGCGACCTCGCCGTCACGCATGACGTGACCCTCGTCGACCACGACGCGATGCGCGAGTTCGACGACAAGGGCCTGTGGTCGCTCGACCGGATCCACATGGCCAGAGCCGGCCACAAGCGGATGGCTGCCGAGGTGGCCCTGGCGCTCGGCGTGCCGCACACGCTCAAGCTGAGCGACCTCGTGCCGCCCGACCGTCCCGGGTGGCGGCACGCGATGCGCACCGAGGCGCAGTTCATCCGCGACGAGGTGCTCCCGCTGGTCCGGCGGCGGCTGCGCGGCGCCTACGAAGGCGACACCACCCGCCCCAAGTGGCCCGAGCCGATCCATCCGGTCGACGGGATGAAGCGCCTGGCTGCCGAGCAGGCCGCGGTCGAGCGGCGGCTGCGTGACTGGGGCGAGGTGCTCGAGCGGGTGTGACGGGCTCCCCGTGCTCAGGCGCCCTCAGGCCGGAAGAGCTCCTCGATCGCGCAGCCGAAGGTCGCCGCGATGCGGAAGGCCAGCGGCAGGCTCGGGTCGAAGCGTCCCCGCTCGATGGAGATGACGGTCTGCCGCGAGACCCCGAGCTCCTCAGCCAGCCGTGCCTGCGACCAGCCCAGCTGTGCGCGGCGATCGGCGAGATCGTTGTCCATCAGCACTCGCGACGGGAGATGACTGCGTATCTGAGCACGGCGTCGATGCCAGCCCCCGCGAGGACCGCCAGCAGGACCAGCCCGCCGGGGACCTCGAGGTCGAGGACCGAGGTCAAGGTGAGCGCGAGTCCGGTGGCGACGACGAGATCGACGAAGGCACCCGAGCAGGCACGCTCCACCCATCGCGCCTCGACGCTGTCCTCCACGTGCGGGTCGGGTTGCACGGTGTGGCCCGAGACGAAGATCAGCCAGCCCAGGGCGATCGCGGGACCGAGCGTGCAGACGGCGAAGACGGTTGCGACGAGCCAGAACTCGTCGCTGCGCGCCCATCCGGCCACAGCCCCTGCGGTGACAGCGACGGCGAGCGTGAAGAGCCCTGCCTTGGCATAGGCCTCCGGCGGAGCCGTGGGTCTAGTGGTCGTGGTCACGTCATCCCCTGTAGTCAAGCGTGCTTTACAGGTGACAGTAAAGCACGCTTGTCAGCGCCGGGACGCGCTCACCCGTGCGCAGCACAGCGTCCCCTCCCGACGACTCAGGTCGTGACTCGGGCGGTGCATTGATCCACGACGTGAGTCACGGCCGGGGGCGCGCCGGCACAGATGGGCCCTCACGCGAAGCGCACCGGGTCAGTCAGCGGCGAGCGCGCGGCTCCCACACCACGAGCGCCTGCCCGCCGGTGCGGGGGCGCGGGCGCTGGCCGTGGCGCAGCGCGACGATCTCGCCCTGCGAGCCGACCGCGAAGAAGCGCCGCCCCTGCCCGAGGGCCTCACGCGCGGTGTCGAGCTCGTCGTCCAGCTCGGTCACGCGGGCGCGCAGCGCCTCGACCTGCATCTCGAGGTCGAAGATCCGCTGGATCGCGGCAAGCGAGACGCCCTCCTCCTGGGAGAGGCGCTGCACCTCACGCAGCCGGGTGACATCGGCAGCGCTGTAGCGCCGGCCGCCGCCACGGGTGCGTGAGGGGACGACGAGCCCGATGCGGTCGTACTGCCGCAGGGTCTGCGCGTGCATCCCGGCGAGGTCGGCCGCGACGGAGATGACGAAGACGGGCGTGCGGTCGTCACCGCTCAGTCCAGAGATCCGTGCCATCGTGCCCGCCTCCCTTCGTCATCGCCATCGGTGTCATCGAGTCTGCCGCGACCTCAGGCCGTCGCGTCGGATGTCAACGCCGCACGCGGGTCGTCGGTGCGCGCATCGCGCAGCACCTCCACGGCCTCACGCTCGGTGTCGCTGAGCTCGGTCGGCACGATGATCTGCACCTTGGCGAGCAGGTCACCCGTGGCCGCCTTGGTCACGATGCCGCGCCCCTTGAGCCGCAGGACGCGTCCGCTCGGGGTGCCCGGCGCGATGCGCACCTTGACCTGCGACCCGTCGAGGGTCGGCACGGCGACCGTCGCCCCCAGCGCCGCCTCGGCGAAGGTCACCGGCAGGTCGATGGTCAGGTTGGCCCCGTCACGCCCGTAGACCGGGTGCTTGCCGACGGACACCGTGAGGATCAGGTCGCCGCGATCGGCGCCATGATCACCATGAGCGCCCTTGCCGCGCAGGCGGATCTTCTGCCCGTCCTTGACCCCGGCCGGGATCTTGGCGTTGACCTTCTCGCCGTTGACGCTCAGCGAGATGGTGCGCCCCTGGACCGCGTCGCGGAAGGACAGCTCGGTCTTCGCCGTGAGGTCCTGGCCCTTGACCGGGCCACGGGGCGCGCGGAATCCCGCGCCCTGCCCCCCGAAGCCGGCAGCACCGCCACCAAACATCGACATGATGTCCTCGAGGTCGGGCTCACCGCCCCCACCCCCGGCGAAGGGGGAGCCGCCGCCGGAGCTGTAGCGCATCCGG
>JAKDKQ010000016.1 GCA_030453295.1 Janibacter sp. | reverse complement strand
CGAGGCGGACTCGATGTAGCTCGTGTTGGAGCTGACCGAGGCGGCGCCACCGGCGACAGCGGCGAGGGAGTCGACCACGAGGATCCGCTGGCTGCCCGGCGGGTTGCCCTCCTCGTCGAGCAGGTCGCCCTCCGCACCGACGGCAACCATCGTGCCCATGGTGTCGAAGAAGTCGGCGAGCAGGATCGTGAAGACCAGCAGCGACGCGGAGACGATGCCGATCTTGCTGAAGGATCCGAAGAGGCTGAACTGGCCCAGCAGCCCGAAGTCCGGCGTGGCCACGAAGGCGTCCGGCAGGCTCGGGACGTTCAGGCCCCACCCGGTCGGGTTGACCAGCTCACCCGCAGCGTTGGTCTGCGAGCCGACGCTGAAGACGGCCTCGACGATCATCGCGAGGACGGTCGTCCCGAGGATGCCGTACAGGATCGCGCCCTTCACCCCGCGCACGTGGAGGGTGATGATGATGAAGAGGCCGATGACGAAGACGAGGAGCGGCCAGCCGGCGAGGAAGCCGCCGACACCGAGCTCACCGAGCGGCCCGCCGGCCGCCTTGCGCACGAAGCCGGCGTCAACGAGGCCGACGACGGTGATGAAGAGACCGATGCCGACGCTGATCGCGGTCTTCAGCTGGGCCGGGACCGCGTGCAGGACCGCCTTGCGGAAGCCGGTCAGCACCAGCAGGAGGATGATCAGACCCTCCATCACGACCAGGCCCATCGCGTCGGCCCAGGTCATCTCCGGCAGCTTGGCGATGCCGAAGGCGACGAAGGCGTTGAGCCCCAGGCCGGCGGCGAGCGCGAGCGGGTAGTTGGCGACGACACCCATGAGCAGGGTCATGACGCCGGCCACGAGTGCCGTGCACGCGGCCACCATCGCCAGGTTGGGCCCGTCGCCGCCACCGAGGAAGCCACCGGTGGAGTCGGCCTGGGTGCCGATGATCAGAGGGTTCAGGACGACGATGTACGCCATCGTGAAGAAGGTGGCGAAACCACCGCGGACCTCACGGCCAACGGTGGAGCCACGCTCGGAGATCTTGAAGTACCGCTCGATTGCGGAACCCTGGGTCGTGGCGCTCACAGGGCCTCGAGGACCTCGTCGTCGAGGATCGGCGTCCCGACCTTTTCGGGCTCGGGGTCGGCCATGTCGACCTCGGAGTGCGCACCGCAGCCGTGGTCGCGGCTGACGACGCCACCGTCGCTCGGGCTCCACTCGTTGGCACAGATGCCGAAGACGCTGCGCAGTGCACCCGTCACGGGCATGAAGTACCCGCAACCCTCGCAGCGCGCGGGGGCCTTGACCGCCACGTCAGCGGTCGGCCCGTGAGCGCCGTCGTACCACCGCTGGGCGGCCTGGTCGCGGCCCTCGGCGGACAGCACCCTCGGACGACCCAGACCCAGCTCCCAGAGGGCGACGGCGTCCACGTCCTCCTCGCCGGTGGCCTCGAAGCCACCCACGAGGTTGGGGTCGTCGTCGATCTTGGGGGTGACGTCACCGGGGCCGACATCGCCGGGCGCGAGGCGCTGCGCCCACGGCAGCCACTCCGGGGAGACGATCGCGCCCTCGCCGGGCAGCAGCTGCGACTCGCAGACCGTGGCCGACTTGGACCGCGGGGCGCGGGTGACGATGACCGCCCACGCCCACCCGCCGTAACCCGGCAGGGTCGCGGCGAACCAGTGGGTGCCGAGGCGCTCACCATCGAGGGTGAAGCCGACGTGCTCGCCGACGCCCTCCCCCTTCGTCGCCTCGAGGAGCTCGCGACGCGCCGGCTCGACGGCAGCGGCCAGCACGGCGTCCGCCTTGGGCTTGGCCCGGGCCCGGGTCTTGGTGGTGGTCTCGGTCATCTCAGCCCTCCAGGTCGTCGGCGATGCGACGCAGGACCTGGGCGACCTTGGCGCCCTGGGCCTTGTCGGGGTAGCGGCCGCGGCGCAGGCCGTTGCCGACGCCGTCGAGGAGGTTGATGACGTCCTCGACGATCGCGGCCATGTCCTCGGCCGGCTTGCGGTCACGCTGGCGCAGGTTGGCCGAGACGCTCGGCGGGGTGTCGAGGACCGTGACGGCCAGCGCCTGGGCGCCGCGGCGCCCCTCGACGATGCCGTAGTCCACGCGGGTGCCGCCCTTGAGCGTCGCCGTGCCCTCGGGCAGGGCATTGGCGTGGAGGAAGATGTCCGAGCCGTCGTCGCCGGAGATGAAGCCGAAGCCCTTCTCCGCGTCGTACCACTTGACCTTGCCAGTGGGCACCGTGCACCTCTTGCTCGTACCTGAGTGTGTGGGCGCACGGGTCCGTGCACCACCGGCAAGGCTAACCCGAGGCACGCCCCTGACCCCAATGCGCGGCGATCACCTCCCGGACACAAACCCGGTGGCCGACCGTCGGTGGACTGAGGCACGATGTTGCCTCGTGACGACCCTGCCCAAGGACCTGCCGGCCCACGAGATCGGACCGGGCCTGCGAGGGTTCTGGCAGGCGCTCCCGCGCGAAGGGAGGTTCCTCCTCTCCACGGTCGCCCTCCAGCACCTCGGGCGGGGCATGACCTTGCCCTTCACCGTCATCTACCTGCACGAGGTGCGGCACTTCTCCCTCGACGCCGCGGGCACGATCATGGCGCTGCTGGCCCTCGTGGCCGCTGTGATGGCCGGTCCCATGGGCAGCCTCACCGACCGGGTCGGCGCCCGGTGGATGCTCATCGCCTCCGGAGTGAGCCAGAGCATGGGTGCGATCGCCCTCGCCTTCGCCACCGCGCTCCCCCTAGCCGTGACGGGCGCCGTCTTCATGGGGCTGTCGGCGAGCATCGGCTGGTCCGCGGGCAACACCTTCATCTCCGCGCTCGTGCGCGGCCCGCTGCGACAGCGGTACTTCGGGGTCAACTTCGCCCTGCTCAACCTCGGCATCGGGGTCGGCGGCCTGATCGCCGGCGTCTTCGTCGACGTCCACTCACCGATCACCTTCGAGGCGATCTTCATCGTCGACGCGGTCCTGGTGCTCATCCCCGGCATCTGGCTGCTCGGCCCCCTTCGTCATGTCCACGCCCGGGCCACGCGACCGGACGAGGACAGCTCCGCGGCCAGCTACGCCACCGTCCTGCGCCTGCCGGGCATGCGCTGGGTGCTGCTCCTGGCGGTCGTCACGAGCTTCATCGGCTACGGGCAGCTCGAGGCCGGTATCCCCGCCTTCGCCCGCACGGTCTCCGAGGTGGACACCGGGGTGATCGGACTGGCCTTCGCCGCCAACACCGCGGTCATCGTCATGCTGCAGTTCTGGGTGTTGCAGCGCATCGAGGGGCACCGCCGCACCCGCGTGGGCCTGGTCATGCTCGCCATCTGGACGGTCGCCTGGCTGGCCCTCGGCGTGAGCGGCCTCCTGCCCGCGAGCCTGATGGCGGCGGTCCTCGTCATCGCCTTCCTCGCACTCTTCGGGCTCGGCGAGACCCTCCTGCAGCCGACCCTCCCGGCGATCACCAACGACATGGCCCCCGACCACCTGCGTGGCCGGGTCAACGCGGCCCAGTCCACGGCCTTCATGTCCGGCGGAGTCCTCGGGCCGATCGCGGCCGGCGTGCTGCTCGAGCGGGACCTGGTGCTCCTCTTCATCGCGGTCATCCTCGGCGGGATGGCTCTGGCCGCCTGGGTCCTGGTCCGGCTGGAGCAGATCATCAGCCCCGCGGTCAACGGCGTGACGAGCCCCCGTGCGGCGACCACGGATGTGCCCGTCCCGTAGTGCCCGGTCCGAGCGACCGCCGCGGGTGAACTACCGTGAGTCGGTGCGCTCCCTCGCCGAGGACATCCGCCACCGCACCGACGAGGAGCTGGTGGCGCTGCTGGAGCTACGACCGGATCTGGCCCGGCCGCAGCCCGCTGACCTCACCGCCCTCGCTGCTCGTGCCAGCACCCGTGCCTCCACGGCCCGCGCCGTCGACCACCTCGACCTGCCGCACCTCGCGGCCCTGCAGGCCTGCGCCATCACCGGGACCACCGACCCCGCAGCGATCGCGCCGCTGCTGGGCATGGAGGCGTCGGGCGCTGCTGCGCTCCTCGACGACCTCACCACTGCCGCGCTGCTCTGGCGCTCGAGCGAAGGACCCGTCCTGTCGCGGACGGTCGGCGATGTACTCGGCCCGCACCCTGCGGGGCTCGGCCCGTCGGCGCAGGCCCTCGGCCACGCCCTCCCCGAGGATCTGCCCGCGGCCATCGGCCGGCTGACGCCTCAGGAGCACCGGGTCCTCGAGCGCATCGCCCGGCACGGACCGACCGCTGCTCTCCCGGCCGACCCGGACGGGCGCGCCGGGCAGGCCGTGGCGGCCCTCGTCGATGCCGGCCTGGTGCTCGCCCCTGACCACCAGCACATCCTGCTCCCCCGCGAGGTCGGCCTGCTCGTGCGGGGCGGGCGGATCCTCGACCCCCTCGACGAGTCCCCCGAGAGCGCCCGCACCCTCGACCTCGACGACGTCGACCGCGCCGCGACCGCCAGCGCCACCGAGGTCGTCGCGCTCGTCGACGAGCTGCTCGACCGGGTCGAGGACCTGCGCCCGCGCGTCCTGCGCAGCGGCGGCCTGGCCGTCCGCGACCTGCGCGCCCTGGCCGGTCGTGTCGACCTCGACGAAGCCAGCGCCGCCTTCCTCCTCGAGCTGGCCCTGGGCGCTGGCCTCCTCGACGACGACCACGCACTCGAGCCGACCTGGCGACTCACGACGGTCCTCGACGAGTGGCGGTCCCTGCCCCCGGCCGGCCGGTGGGCCGGCCTGACCGGCCCCTGGCTGCGGTCCCTGCGCGCCAGCGTGGTCCCGGCACCTGAGGACGGTGGCCGGGTCAACGCCCTGTCCGAGGGCATGGTGTGGCCGCCCGTGCGGGCGCTGCGGCGCGAGCTGCTCGACATCCTCGCGGCCCTGCCCGAGGGCACCTCCCCCGACGCCGCCGACGTGCTGGAGCGGCTGCGCCACCGGCGCCCCCGGCGCATGCCCCACGGCGCCGACGAGGCCGTCACCGCCCTGCTCAAGGAGGGTGAGCAGCTCGGGGTCACCGGACGCGGGGCCCTCGGCTCGGTCGGCCGGCTGCTGCTGACCGACGAGGTCGCGGCGAGCCACCTCCTCGAGACCCTCGTCCCCGAGCCGGTCGACCGACTGCTGCTGCAGGCCGATCTCACGGCGGTCGTGCCCGGCACCCCCGTCCCGGAGCTGGCGGCCCTCCTGCGCCGCAGCGCCCGGCTCGAGTCCCGCGGTGGCGCCAGCGTCCACCGCTTCACCGAGACCTCGCTGCGCTCGGCGCTGGACTCGGGGTGGAGCGCCGACGAGCTGCTCGAGTCACTCGCCCGCTTCAGCGCCAGTCCCGTCCCACAGCCGCTCGACTACCTCGTGCGCGATGTCGCCCGACGCCACGGGCAGCTGCGCGTGGGCACCGCGGGCAGCTACCTGCGCAGCGATGACTCGACACACCTCGAGGCCCTGCTCACCCACCGCGACCTGAGCCACCTGCAGCTGCGCCAGCTCGCGCCGACCGTGCTCGTCTCGCCGGTCGGGCCCACGGTCCTGCTCGAATCGCTGCGCGAGGTCGGCGCCGCGCCGGCCCTCGAGGGGTCCGGTGGCGTCGTCGCGACCAAGCCCGCCGCGCCGCGCATCACGCCCCGTCGCGAGCGACCGGTCACCGAGGTCGCACCGGAGCCGTCGACCGAGGTGCTCACCCGGCTGCGCGAGGGCGAGGCGCGGGCAGAGCTGCAGCGCAACGCCCCTGACGACGGTGCCCCGACGATCCCGGCACTCGACCCGGCGAGCAGCTCGGCCCTGCTGCGCGAGGCCGCCGCCGACCGGCTCCCCGTCTGGCTCGGGGTGACGGACGCCGTCGGCTCGACGAGGCGGGTGATCTTCCACCCGATCACACTCGACGGCGGTCGGGTGATCGGCGAGGTCGACGGGCAGCCGCAGGTCTTCTCGCTGCACCGGATCACCGGCGTCGTCGTCGAGGGCTGAGGTTCCCCCCTTCGCCCGTCAGGCCCCTGCGAGCGCCTTGACCACCCGGGACGGCGACGGCTTGCCGAGCTGCTCGGCCATCCACACGCTCGTCTCGACGAGGGCGTCGAGATCGACGCCGGTCTCCACGCCGGCGCCGTCGAGCATCCACACGAGGTCCTCGGTCGCGAGGTTGCCGGTGGCCGACTTGGCATAGGGGCAGCCGCCCAGCCCTCCGGTGGAGGCGTCGACGACGCTCACCCCGGCACGCAGCGCGGTCAGCGTGTTGGCCAGCGCCTGCCCATAGGTGTCGTGGAAGTGCACGCCGATCCGGTCCACGCCGATGTCTCGCTTGCCCAGCTCGGCCAGCAGCGCCTCGACGTGCCCTGCGGTGCCCGTACCGATGGTGTCGCCGATCGACAGCTGGTCGCAGCCCAGGTCCATCAGCTCCGCGCACGCATCGGCGACCTGCCCCACGGGCACCGGCCCCTCCCACGGGTCCCCGAAGCACATCGAGACATAGGCGCGCACCCACAGGCCCGCGTCCTGTGCCCGCTTGACGACGGGCTTGAACATCTCGACCGACTCCTCGCGGGAGCGTCCGAGGTTCTTCTGCGCGAAGGTCTGCGTGGCGCTGCCGAAGATCGCGACCGCCCCGACACCCGCCTCGAGGGCCCGGTCCAGTCCGCGCTCGTTGGGCACGAGCACGGGACGAAGGGGGCCGCGCCCCACCTCGCCCAGATCGGCCAGCAGCTCGGTGGCGTCGGCCAGCTGCGGCACCCAGCGCGGAGACACGAAGGAGGTCGTCTCGACGGTCTGCAGACCGGCAGCGACCAGGCGCCGCACGAACTCCGCCTTGACCTGGGTGGGGACCACCGTCTTTTCGTTCTGCAGGCCGTCACGCGCTCCGACCTCGTAGATCGTCACCCGGGACGGCAGGTCGGTCATCGGCTCGCTCTGCGGCAGTGCACGGCTCATCCAGCCACTATGTCGCATCACGTACCGTTGTCACGGGTCTGCCACAGCAGGCCAGGGAGGACAGCACGACATGAGCAACGACCCGTACCCCAACGATCGGCCGGACCCGCGAGACGGCGACCCCTACTCGTCGGACCCGTACTCGTCGGACCCCTATGTCCAGGGTGGCGGCCCGACTCGGCCCCAGCCGCCCGCCTACGAGCCCGGCCGCTCCGCGCCCCTCCCGGCACCGATCCCCCCGGGCGGGCCGGTGCCGCCTCCGTACCACTACGCCACGGGGCCCCAGGCGGAGCCCAACACCTCGGCGATCGTCCTGGTCGTCCTGTCCTCGCTCGCGCTCCTCACCGGCTACTGCTGCTACATCGGCATCCCCGGACTCGTCCTGGGCATCCTCGGCATCGTCAAGCAGTCGACCGACCCCGCGGGTGCGGCCAAGCTGACCAAGATCGGGTGGATCACCTTCGCCGCCCTCACCCTCGTCACGGTGATCATCGTCGTCGGCGTGGTCATCGCCATCGTCCTCTCGGAAGCCTGACGTGGCCCTCGACGGCGCGCTCATCGTCCAGAGCGACAAGACCCTCCTGCTCGAGGTCGACCACGAGCGGTCCGCCGACGCGCGTCGGGCCATCGCTCCCTTCGCCGAGCTGGAGCGGGCCCCCGAGCACATCCACACCTACCGGGTGACTCCCCTCGGTCTGTGGAACGCCCGCGCAGCAGGCCATGACGCCGAGCAGGTCGTCGACGCCCTCATCACGCACTCGCGCTACCCGGTGCCGCAGGCCCTGCTCGTCGACATCGCCGAGACCATGGACCGCTATGGCCGACTCGTGCTGGAGAAGGACGGCGACCAGCTCGTCCTGCGCACCACCGACCGGGCCGTGCTCACCGAGGTCATGCGCCACAAGAAGATCACGCCGCTGCTCGGCGAGATGCTCTCTCCCGACGAGGTCGTCGTCCACCCCTCGGAGCGGGGCACCCTCAAGCAGGAGCTGCTCAAGGTCGGGTGGCCGGCGGAGGACCGCGCCGGCTATGTCGACGGCGAGGCGCACCCGATCGAGCTGCGCGAGGACGGCTGGTCCTTGCGGCCCTACCAGCAGCAGGCTGTCGACGGCTTCTGGGACGGCGGCTCCGGCGTCGTCGTCCTGCCCTGCGGCGCCGGCAAGACGCTCGTCGGCGCCGGCGCGATGGCCGCCGCCAAGGCGACCACCCTCATCCTCGTGACCAACACGGTGAGCGCGCGGCAGTGGAAGCAGGAGCTGCTCGAGCGCACCACCCTGACCGAGGAGGAGATCGGCGAGTACTCCGGTGCCCGCAAGGAGATCCGCCCGGTCACCATCGCGACCTATCAGGTCCTCACGCTCAAGCGCAAGGGGATCTACCCGCACCTCGACCTGCTCGATGCCCGCGACTGGGGCCTGGTCGTCTATGACGAGGTGCACCTGCTGCCGGCGCCGATCTTCCGCATGACTGCCGACCTGCAGGCTCGTCGGCGCCTCGGGCTGACGGCGACCCTGGTGCGCGAGGACGGTCGCGAGGCGGATGTCTTCTCCCTCATCGGCCCCAAGCGCTTCGACGCCCCGTGGAAGGACATCGAGGCGCAGGGCTACATCGCGCCGGCCGACTGCGTCGAGGTCCGGGTGACCCTCAGCGACGCCGAGCGGATGGCCTATGCCGTCGCCGACGCCGAGGACCGGTACCGGCTGGCGTCGTGCTCTCCCGTCAAGCTCGGAGTCGTCCGCACCATCGTCGACCAGCACCGCGACCAGCCGACGCTCGTCATCGGTCAGTACCTCGACCAGCTCCACGAGCTCGCCGAGCAGCTGGACGCCGACCTGATCACCGGTGAGACCCCCGTCAAGCAGCGGCAGGAGCTCTTCGCCGACTTCCGCGAAGGGCGGACCAGCCTCCTCGTCGTGTCCAAGGTGGCCAACTTCTCCGTCGACCTGCCCGAGGCGAGCGTCGCGATCCAGGTCAGCGGCACCTTCGGCTCACGCCAGGAGGAGGCCCAGCGCCTGGGCCGGGTGCTGCGGCCCAAGGAGGACGGGCGCACCGCGCACTTCTACACCGTCGTCACGCGCGACACCGTCGACGCGGAGTTCGCCTCGCACCGGCAACGCTTCCTCGCCGAGCAGGGGTACGCCTACCGGATCCTCGACGCCGACGACCTCTGACCACGCCTTCCCCCCCCCTTCGCATCTCCTTAAGGAAATACGCCCTGGGGTGCGCACGACCTTAAGGAAATGCGACCTGGGGTGCGCACGACCTTAAGGAAATGCGCTTTGGGGTGCGTCAGAGGACCGAGTCGAGGAACTTGCGCGTGCGGTCGTGGCTCGGGTTGCTCAGGATGTCGGCGGGGGCGCCCTGCTCGAGGATCTGACCACCGTCGAACATCATCACCTTGTGCGAGACATCGCGGGCGAACTGCATCTCGTGGGTGACGATGAGCATCGAGATGTCCGTCGATTCCGCGACATCGCGCAGCACCCCGAGCACGTCACCGACGAGCTCAGGGTCCAGGGCCGAGGTCACCTCGTCGAGCAGCAGGATCTTGGGGTCCATGGCAAGGGCCCGGGCGATGGCCACGCGCTGCTTCTGACCACCTGACAGTCGGCTCGGGTGCTCATCGGCGCGGTCCTTCAGCCCCACCTGGTCGAGCAGGGCGAGGGCCCGCTCCCGCGCCTCCTCCTTGCCGCGCCCCAGGACGTGCACCGGCGCCTCGGTCACGTTGTCGATGACCGACATGTTGGGGAAGAGGTTGAAGTGCTGGAAGACCATGCCGATCTGCTTGCGCGTCTCGGCGACCTCCTTCTGCTTCAGCTGGACTCGGTTGCCATCGCGCCGGTCGTGGGTCAGCGGCTTGCCGTCGATCCAGATGTAGCCCTCGGTGAGGTGCTCCAAAGTCATCACCAGACGCAGGATCGTCGTCTTGCCGGACCCGCTGGGCCCGATCAGCGTCACTCGCTCCCCCGGCGCGACGTCGAAGTTGAGATCGGAGAGGACCGTGGTGTCCCCGAACCGCTTGACGACGTCCTCGAAGCGGATGACGGGCGGCACGGCGGGCGAAGGGGGTGTCCCCCCGGTCGGGTCAGTAGACAAGAGCTTTTTCCAATCTGCGCACGGCGAAGGCGGTGAAGAGGCTGGCCGCCAGGAAGATCAGACCAGCGATCGTGAAGGCCTCGTTGTAGCGGAAGGTGCTGTTGCCGGCCTGCTGCGCGACCGTGACCATCTCCAGCACCGAGATCGCGAAGAGGTACGGCGTGTCCTTGAACATCGAGATGGTCCAGTTGCCGAGCGCCGGCAGGGTGGCCCGCAGCGCCTGGGGCAGGACGATGGCCCTCCAGGTGCGTCCCTGAGGCAGGCTGAGCGCGCGCGCGGCCTCCCACTGACCTCGATCGACCGACCTGATGCCGGCGATGAAGGACTCGGCCATGTACGTCGAGTAGTGCACGCCGATGACTGCGGTCCCGACCCACAGCAGGTCCCAGGTGACCGGTACCAGGAAGCTGGCGAACATCAGCTGGACGATGAGGGGCGTCATCCGGATGACGTCCATGACCCACCGCAGCGGGCGGGCGATGATGCCCGGGGCCACCTGGGTGAGGACAGCGAGCAGCATCCCGACGCTGACGGCGATGAGGGTGCCGACCACGGTGACGAGCAGGGTGACCTTGAAGAAGGCACCGAGGACCTCGGGCAGCAGGTTGGCAGCAGCCTCCCAGCTCCAGAACTCCTCGAAGGTGATCGCGGGCATCACAGGGCGGCCCCCGCACTCGCGTGGACGCTGCCGGCCGACAGACCCAGGCGTCGTCTCGCTCGCTTCTCGAGCGCGCGCAGACCGGTGGAGGCAGCCAGCGCGATGAGGTAGTAGAGGAGCAGGCCGATGCCGTAGGCGAAGATCGTCGCGGTGTCGACCCGCAGCTCGTCGATCTGGTATCCGAGGTCCTGCAGCCCGATGAAGAGCGCCACGGCCGTGCCCTTGATGAGCATGACGAGCAGGTTGTTGTAGCCGGAGAGCATGAGCACCCATGCCTGCGGCCAGATGATCCGGCGCATCCGCGTCAGCGGCGACATGTTGAGCGCGGTCGCGCCCTCCCACTGGCCCTTGTCGACGGCGTTGATGGAGCCGCGCACGATCTCGGCGCCGTAGGCACCGTAGTTGAGACCCAGGGCGATGACGCCGGTGAGCACGGCGTCCATGCTCACGCCGAAGAGCGGCATGACGTAGTACAGCCAGAAGAGCTGCACGACGAGCGAGGTCCCACGGAAGAACTCGACGACGACGGTCGACACCCAGCGCAGGGGTCCGGCCGGGCTGATGCTCAGCAGCCCGAAGACCACCGAGACGATGAAGGCGACGAGAGCCCCGCCGAGGGTGAGCTGGAGCGTGATGGCCACGCCCTCACCCAACCTCGGCAGGGCATCACGCAGTGCCTCGAGATTGTCGGTCACTTGGCGTCCGGGAGTTCACCCTTGCAGAGCTGCTCGGTCGTCAGGTCACCCTTGGGCCGCTCGGCGTCGGAGAACCCGAACTCGCCGATGACGTCCGTGTAGGCCTTCTCGTCCCCCGTGATCTTGGCGAGCTCCTCGTTGTAGGCATCACGGAGGGTGTCGTCACCCTTCTTGAAGACCGTCGCGCCGGCGCCGACCTGCTGCTTGCCGTCGACGACGGCCACGAAGGAGTCGGTCACCTCGACCTTGACGTCGGGGTTCTTCTCGTCCATGGTCCGCAGCGAGATGCCCGTGAGGGCGAAGACATCGCTGCGGCCGCGGGCGACGGCGTCCATGCCGTCCTGCGGGCTCTTGACCTCGGTGGCCTTGATGCCCAAGGACTTCGCGTAGCCGGACTCGATGGCGCCGCTCATGGTGGAGAACTTGGCGCCGGACTTCTTGACGTCCTCGAGGTTCTTCAGGTTCTTGGGGTTGCCCTCGGGCACCATGAGCGCGGTCGTGTAGAGGATCTCCGGGTCGCCGAAGGATGCCTCCTTGCAGCGCTCGGGCAGGATCGACATGCCTGCGGAGATGACGTCGAAGCGGCCGGCCTTCAGACCGGGGATGAGGGAGCCCCACTCGGTCTTGACGCCCTTGACCTCGTCGATGCCCATGTCCTTGAAGATCTTCTTGTGCAGGGCGATCGTCGCGCCGGTGAGCTCGCCGTCCTTCTCGAAGGAGTACGGGTCCTCGCCGGCGAAGCCGACGGTGACCGTGCCCTTGTCCTTCAGCTCGGACAGCTTGTCGCCGGACGCGCTGTCCGCGTCCGAGTCCGATCCCGAGTCCCCGCATGCCGCCAAGGTGAGGGCCATCGTCAGTGCTGCGGTTCCGGCCAGAGTTCGAGTGTGTCGCACGGCAGTTCCTCCCAGCGGAGGATCTTCCCGGGGCGTTCCCAGTCCTCCGAATTACCCCCACCCGACCAAAAACGAGGGCCCAAGGGAACCCAGCGGACGGGCGATCCGCCCTTCGTTGTCACTCCGTGACCCAACGCGGAGACTCTCCTGACCACGGCAAGCATTCAGCAGACACCCAGACAACGGGCGCACACTCGATCGGGTGAGCACCCATGCGACCCCTGCCGAGGCGAGCCCTTACCTCCTCGTCGTCGAGGACGAGCCCAACATCCGCGAGCTGCTGGCCACCTCCCTGCGCTTCGCGGGCTTCCAGGTCGAGGTGGCCGGCGACGGCGCCACGGCGCTCGACATCGTCCACCGCCTCGAGCCCGACCTCATCGTCCTGGACGTCATGCTCCCCGACATCGACGGCTTCGAGGTGGCCTCCAGGCTGCGAGCGTCCGAGCGGCACCAGCCGATCCTCTTCCTCACGGCGCGGGACTCCCTCGACGACAAGATCAAGGGCCTGACCGTCGGTGGCGACGACTACGTGACCAAGCCCTTCTCCCTCGAGGAGGTCATCGCCCGCATCCGCGTCATCCTGCGCCGCACGCAGGACGTCCCCTCCGCGGAGGCGACCTTGCGCTTCGCCGACCTCGAGCTCGACGACGATGCGCACGAGGTCCGCCGGGCGGGCCGCTCGATCGACGTCTCGCCCACCGAGTTCAAGCTCCTGCGTTACCTCATGCTCAACCCAAACCGAGTGCTGTCCAAGGCGCAGATCCTCGACCACGTCTGGGACTACGACTTCCGCGGCGAGATGGGGATCGTCGAGTCCTACATCTCCTACCTGCGGCGCAAGATCGACACCGAGGGTCTCCCGACGCTGATCCACACCAAGCGCGGCTTCGGCTACGTGTTGCGCCTGCCCCCGGAATGAGCCGGCCATGAGCATGGAGCGGGTCACCACGCCCGTCGTCCGCAAGCTCGAGGCGATGCCGCTCATCTGGCGGCTCATCGTCATCCTGCTCACCCTCCTGCTCGCGGCCCTCATGGCCACCTCCCTGACGACGGCCTGGCTCGTCCAGCGTGACCTCAAGGCCAATGTCGACGACCAGCTGCGGGCGGTGGCCATCCCGATCGCCGAGGATGACGCGGCGGTGACCGTCGGCGGCGACAACGGCGACATCTACAGCCACGAGACCCGCGCGGACCCGACCAACTACTTCTTCGTGCGGCAGCCATCCGACGGGACTGCTTGGCAGTACCGCTTCCCCACCGGCGAGACCACCCGGCCCGATGTCCCCGTCCTCACGCTCGACGATCCCCGCGTCCGCAGCGGTCAGCCCTTCACCGTGGAGTCCCTCGACGGCCGGACCCGGTGGCGCTTCATCGCCGGCCACTACACGACACCGGACAACTCCACCTTCGCCGTCGGCATGCCGATGACCGGGGTCAACAAGATCGTCAAGCGCTTCGCGATCGTCACCACGGTGGTCGGGCTGGCCGCCCTGATCACCTGTGGGGTCCTGGGGTGGTTCGCGACCCGGCGAGCCTTCCGCCCCCTTCGCCGCATCGAGGACACCGCTGCCGGCATCGCGGCGGGAGACCTCAGCCGTCGCGTCCCGGTCCGCTACAGCCACGACGAGGTCGCGAGCCTCAGCGACTCGCTCAACGCCATGCTCGGCCAGGTCGAGCGCAGCTTCGCCCTCCAAGAAGCCTCCGAGACCAAGATGCGCCAGTTCGTCGCGGACGCCAGCCACGAGCTGCGCACCCCGCTGGCAACCGTGCGCGGGTACGCCGAGCTCTACCGGCAGGGTGCCGTGCAGGGACCGGACCAGACCGCCCAGGCGATGGACCGGATCGAGGGTGAGGCCTCTCGCATGGGCGTGCTCGTCGACGACCTGCTGCTGCTCGCCCGGCTCGACGACCAGCGACCGCTCGAGCTCGCCGAGGTCGACCTGGTGGTGATCGCTGCCGAGACCGTGCACGACGCGCGAGCCCGCGCCCCACACCGTCAGATCCAGCTCGTCGGGCTCGACGCGGAGCTCGCCCCTGTCGTCCTGCGCGGCGATGACAGTCGCCTGCGCCAGGTCCTGAGCAACCTCATCGGCAATGCCCTCATGCACACCGCTGACGACGTGCTCGTGGAGGTGCGCACGGGGCAGGTCGGCGACCGCGCCGTCATCGAGGTCCGTGACCACGGCGCAGGGATCGCCCCCGAGGTGGCCGCGCGCGTCTTCGAGCGCTTCTACCGCGTGGACAAGGCGCGCTCGCGCGCCCGTGGTGGCAGCGGGCTCGGCCTGGCGATCGTCACGGCCATCGTCGCCCAGCACCACGGCGAGGTCCGCGTGCTCGACACCCCCGGAGGCGGCGCGACCTTCCGGGTGGAGCTGCCGGGATCGACCCCGGTGCGGCCCGACCGGGTCTGATCCGGGCTCAGCGGACCCACAGGCAATACCAAGCCGGGGCCGAAGTTGCCGGAGCAGAGTGGGTCCAACAGCCTCGACAAGGAGCCTTCTGATGGACCACCCCACCGCACCGATCCCACCGCACGCACCACGTGGCGAGGGCGGTCCGACCCCGACGACCTCCTACGCCGAGGCACTCACCGCTCCGCCCCCGCCCAGGCTGCACCGCCACCGCGGTCGCCGCGTCGGCGAGCTGGCCGCGGTCGGCATCCTCTCCGCGGCCCTGGCCACCGGCGGGACTTGGGGTGTCATCTCCCTCACCGACCAGGGCCCGGGCGGGGCCTCACCGGCAGCCACGGGAGCGTCCGTCGGCGGTGACGGCGCCGCGAGTGTCGTCCCGGTCAGCAGCGCCTCCAAGACCAACCCCGACTGGAACGCCGTAACCGCAGCCGTCTCCCCGAGCGTCGTCGCAATCACGGTCAAGAGCGGCAGCTCCGGCGGAGAGGGCTCAGGAGTCATCATCGACGGCTCAGGCCATGTCCTCACCAACCACCACGTCGTGAGCGGGGCCGGCGACGGCGCGCAGATCGCCGTCACCCTCGCTGACGGGTCGACGTATGCGGCGACGGTGGCCGGCGAGGACGCATCGACCGACCTCGCGGTCGTCACGATCACCGACCCGCCGCAGGACCTGCGTCCGATCACCATGGGCTCCTCCCAAGGACTCACGGTGGGTGACCCCGTCATGGCCGTCGGCAATCCCCTCGGCCTGGCCGGCACGGTCACGACGGGCATCGTCAGTGCGCTCAACCGCCCGGTGACGACCAGCGGCAGCGAGAGCGGCGGCCAGGACCCCTTCGCCGAGCAGCAGTCCTCCCCCGTCGTCACCTCGGCCATCCAGACCTCGGCCGCGGTCAACCCCGGTAACTCCGGAGGGGCACTCGTCGACGCGGCAGGCCGTCTCGTGGGGATCAACTCATCGATCGCGACGCTCGGTGGCTCCGGTGGCCAGTCCGGGAGCATCGGCATCGGCTTCGCCATCCCCGTCGACGAGGCCCAGTGGATCGCTGAGCAGCTGATCGAGGACGGCAGCGCGGAGCACGCCCTGCTCGGGGTGACGCCGGTCGACGGCAGCGCCACGGTGGGGTCGGCGACCCGCTCGGGCGCCCAGGTCCGCTCGGTCTCCGACGGGAGCGCCGCTGACAAGGCCGGACTGCGCGAGGGCGACCTCATCGTGGGAGTCAACGACACCGGCATCAACTCGGCCGAGTCCCTCGTGGGGATGATCCACGCCCAGCGCATCGGGTCGACCGTCTCGCTGTCCGTCATCCGTGACGATCAGGAGCAGACGATCAAGGCCACGCTCGGCACCGCGCCGTCCGCCCAGGGCTGACCGGACGTCGGGGCTCAGGAGACTCACAGGTCGATGCCAGCAGCGTCCAAGTCTGGTGGTGCAGGATCGACATCAGGAGCACAGGACAAGGAAGCAACGGTCGCTCGATCGTCTCCTCCCCGACGCAGGCACCGACTTCCTCTGGCTCCCACAGGGGTGCTACCCCCGCCTTTGGGTGTGGCGTCTGAAGGCGGCGCTGAGTAGCCGAACTCATGCCCCCGGTGTGCTGACCACAGCACACTGGGGGCATGAGCATGTCAGACCCCACCCTCGAGAGGGTGCGCGCCATAGAGGACGACTTCGCCGAGGCCATGTCGCGCATGTACGGCGTCGGCAACCAGTTGGCACGCCTGCGGGCCAGCCTGGCCACCGAGCCCACCGAGTCCACCGAGCCCACCGAGTCCACCGAAGCGGCGCAATTGCGTGAGGCCGGTCCCGATCTCTGGACTCCCGTGGCACCGCCGGTGGTCGCGCCCGTCGCCAGCGCTCCCGGGCCCT
>JAKDKQ010000187.1 GCA_030453295.1 Janibacter sp. | reverse complement strand
CCCTGCACCTCGATGAACTCGCCGGTGCCGGTCATGACGACATTCATGTCGGTCTCCGCGGTGGAGTCCTCGGGGTAGTCGAGGTCGCAGACCGCGCGGCCGCCGACGACGCCGACGGAGACGGCGGCCAGGGAGCCGGTCAGGGGCTTGGCACTCGGGGAGATGAGACCGCGGGTGCGGGCATCCTCGACGGCGTCGACGAGCGCGACGTACGCGCCGGTGATGGCCGCGGTGCGCGTGCCGCCGTCCGCCTGGAGCACGTCACAGTCGAGGACGATCGTGTTCTCCCCCAGCGCCTTGGTGTCGATGACGGCGCGCAGGCTGCGGCCGATGAGGCGGGAGATCTCGTGGGTGCGTCCGCCGACCTTGCCCTTGCGGGAGTCGCGGCCGCTGCGGGTGTTGGTGCTGCGCGGCAGCATCTCGTACTCGGCGGTGACCCAGCCGGTCCCCTGGCCCTTGAGCCAGCGCGGCACGCCGGCCTCGAAGGAGGCGGCGACGAGCACGCGGGTGCGGCCGAACTCCACGAGCACGGAGCCCTCGGCGTGGTCGAGCCAGTTGCGGGTGATGCGCACCTCGCGCAGCTGCTCGGGGGTGCGTCCGTCGTGGCGGGGGGTGGTGTCAGTCATGCGATCAGGCTAACGATGTGACTCGGCCGTAGGCTCACCGCCGTGGACACACACCGTGAGATCACCCTGCCCGACGGCTCGAGCACCGTCCTGCACGTCGCCGGGAGCGACGCGACGTCATCCCCCTTCGTCCTCGTGCTGCCCGCGATGGGCGTCCCGGCCGGCTACTACGGGCCCTTTGTCGACGAGCTCGCCCGCCACGGAGTGAGCGCCGGCGTCGCGGACTACCCCGGACAGGGCGACGCCCGCCCGCTCGCCGGGCGCGGCCAGGACCTCGGCTACACGGAACTGGCCCACGAGTGGCTACCGGCAGTCCTTGAGACGGTGCGCGAGGACCACACGGGACCGGTCGTCGCGCTCGGCCACTCGCTCGGCGGGCACATCCTCGCCGCATACCTGTCCGGCGACCAGCCGGCCGTCGACGCCGTGGTGCTCATCGGCTCGGGGAGCACCCATTGGCGCACACAGCAGGGCGTCAAGACCCTGGCGCAGACCCAGTTCGTCGGGCTCATCTCGCGCGTGCTCGGCTACTGGCCGGGCCACCGACTGGGTTTCGGGGGCACGCAACCGGCCACGCTCATGCGTGAGTGGGCGGCCTTTTCCCGGACCGGGCGCCTGGCACCGGGGGGTCGGGACGTCGCGGCCGCCCTGGGCGAGCGGACCCTCCCGCTGCTGGCCGTCACCCTGGACAACGACATGCTCGCGCCACCGGCGGCTGTCGACGCCCTCGTCGCGCTGTTTGCCGGCGCGGACGTCGAGCGCTTCACGTTCGCCAAGGAGGCCGACGACCCGGGCAAGCCGGTCAACCACTACTCCTTCGCCCGCTCCCCCGAGATCATCGGCGAGCGCATCGCCACGTGGGTGCGCGAGCGCGTCAGTGCCGCCGCAGATCCTGCGTGATCCGCTGACCGTCGGGTCCGACCTCGACCCGGGTCGAGACCCCCAGCACGAGCGGCATCATCGGCTGCTGGTGGCCGAAGTCGACATCGAGCACCACCGGCACGTCGAGCCCACCGAGGGCGTCCCGGACGGCCTCGTGCTGGGTCAGCGACTCGGTGTCGGGGCCGGGCGTGCGGCCGATGAGGACCCCCGCGCAGCGCTCGAACCACCCGGCGAGCCGTAGCCCGTGGAGCAGCCGCGCGGTCTCGAAGGCATTGCCCTCGGCCGTCTCCAGCAGGAGGACCGGCGCCTCGTCCTGCACCTGCGCCCAGGCCCACACGTCGGCGAAGGGGGTCCCCGCCAGTGGTGAGAGCACCTCGAGACAGCCCCCGACGAGTGGACCGGCGAAGCTCGCGGAGTCACCGTGCAGCAGGGACCACTGCGTCGGCTCGGTGAGAGTCATCGTGTCGATCTCGGGGTCGGCGGCGTAGTCGTCCCAGCCCATCGCCCGCTTGTGGGTGGCGGCGGTCTGGGTGAGCTCACCCCCGTCGCTCATCGCGACGTCGAGCCAGTGGAGCAGGCCGGGAGCCGGCGTGTAGGGCGTGTCCATGAGGTTGCTGCCGTGCAGCGTCGCCCAGCCCGTGCGCAGCGTCAGCGGCAGCATCGTCGTCGTGATGTCGGAAAAGCCCACATACCAACAAGGCTCGCACTCGGCGAGCAGCTCGAAGTCCAGGTACGGCAGGACGTCGATCCCGGTCTCCCCACCCCACGGCGGGACCACGGCGGCGATGTCCGGGTCGACGAGCAGGGCCATCAGCTCGTCTGCCCGCGCCTCCCGGGAGGCGCTGACGTGGTGATTGGCGTCGTCACGCAGACAGACGCCCTCGAGCACCTCGAAGCCGCGCCGCCGCAGGTGGGCGATCGCCGCATCGAGGCGGGGCCAGAGGGCAGGAGCGACCCCGGAGCTCGGGGCGGTCACGGCGATCGTGTCGCCAGGTCGAAGGGGGGCGGGCAGTCGCGCGTCCATGGCACCAGTCCATCAGTCGGCGGCGTCCACGTCGAGCGGGCTAGCCTCTGGTCCGTGACCCGACGTGCCATCTGCTTCGACCTCGACGGCACGCTCGTCGACTCCCTCCCCGACATCATCGGCGGCTTCCGGGCAGCGATCGCTGAGCACGGGCTGCCGGTCCCAGAGGCGGACGAACTGCGGCCGTGGATCGGGCTGCCCCTGCTCGACATGTTCGCCGCGCTTGCCCCCGACGGTGATGCCAGTGCGCTGACTGCTGCCTACAAGCGGATTTACCCCCGGCGGTTCACCTTGCACACACGTCCCTTCGGCGACACGGTGCGGGTGCTCGAGGAACTGCGCTCGCGCGGGTACCTGCTTGCCGTCACAACAACCAAGCACAGCCCGATGGCCCGCGACCTCGTCACCGCGCTCGGGCTGGCCGACCACCTCGACCTCGTGCAGGGCACCGACGGCTTCCCCGCCAAGCCGGCCCCGGACGTGATCCACCGGGCCCTGGCCGCGCTCGAAGCGGAAGGCACTTGGATGGTCGGTGACACGACGCACGACATCGAGGCCGGCCGCGCCGCGGGCCTGCGCACCTATGCGGTCTGCCGACCGGAGGCGACGCACGACCGGGAGACCCTGGCCGCAGCGACGCCGGACCACCTCGAGGAGAGCCTGCTGCCGCTGCTCGACCTCGTCTGAGCACGAAGGGGTCTCCTCGTGTCATAGATGGCGGATTCCGCCACCGAATGCACCAGCAGACCCTTCAGTGCACGGCTGTCCGAGCCAGGACGCGTCCCACGAGCGGCTCAACCAGCAGCACCCCGCCGACGCACAGCAGGACGGCCCCGCCCGCGCCCCATCCGGGAGCCGCCAGGGCGCCGGCCACCCCTGCGGCCACGGCCGCCACCGGCCGCAGCCACGTCATCGGGCCAAGGACGAGGGCCGTCGCCAGGTACCGCCACCGCCACGACAGCGTGAGGATCGCGACGAGCGCCACGACGGTGGGCAGCGACAGCCACGCGGACCACAGCACCCCGGCCCGGGCGATCGCCTCACGTTCGGGCCCGGTCGTCAGCACCGCCCCGACGGCCACGGGCACCGCGAGCAGCACGGCCCCGACCCCGAGCCCGCAGACGTGGGCGGCGAGATCCCGGCGCCACGAGGGCAGCCGGCCGGTGCGCCCCTGCGCGGCGCGGAACCCACTGAGCAGGCAGTCGAGCCCCACGACGACGGTGAGGATGAGGATCCAGCCCATCAGACCCCCTTCGACGCGATGATCGGACGCAGCACCCGCAGCACGCTCTGGCCACCGACGCACTCCGCCGTGTACCCGGGCGACCCCTCGGCGACCGCGGCCAGCAGAGCCGCCGCGGGGTGGGCCCGCCGCATCGACAGGTTGCCGTCGTGCCGGGAGACCGCCTCACGCATCCGGGCCCGGTGGAAGAGCCAGGACCCGGCGTTGGTCAGCCACCCCGGCTCCGGGTCGTAGTGGGCGAAGGCCGCGACACCCGCCGCCGCGTGCGCCGCGAAGAACTCCGGCAGGTCACCGGCTGGGATGTGGTGCAGCACGCCGCTGGAGATGACGATCGTCGCCTCGGGCTCGTCGATCGCCACGCCGGGGGCCAGGGCGTCGCCGACGACGAAGCGCGCCCGGCAGCCGTCGGCCGCACCGAGCCGTGCCGCCCACTCCATGAGCCCGGGGTCGTGGTCGACGCCGACGAGGTCGACGCCGGTCAGGCTGGGGTCGTGGCTGAGCCAGCGCAGGACGTACCCGCTGCCGCAACCCAGGTCCACCACCCGACGAAGGCGGTTCCCCATCGCCTCCCGCAGCCGGTCCAGGTCCTCGCTGATCCGTTGGGGCAGCTGCAGCTCCTCGCCCAGTCGCTGCAGCTCGGCGTGGACCCGGCGCATGAGCGCCACGACGTGGGGCTCGTCGAGGACGTCGTCCGTGGCCGGCAACCGCTCGACGAGTCGGGCCGCCTGCTCCTGGGACGACGCGCGCAGCCGCGCTGCCGCCTCGGAGCGACGGACGGGGCCGGGCGTGATGACATCGCTGATCTCCAGCGGCGGGAGGCTCACACGTCGTAGGTGGCGTCGGGCGCAGCGAGCTCGACCTC
>JAKDKQ010000186.1 GCA_030453295.1 Janibacter sp. | reverse complement strand
GGGGAGCGGATCTTCGTCGACTTCAACCAGAACAACCGCGACCGCACGATCGCCGGCGCGTGGAGCCTGCGCGCCCGCCCCGGTGCCCCCGTGAGCACCCCCATGACCTGGGAGCAGATCGCGGCCGTCACCGACCCCGCGGAGTACAACCTGACCACCGTCCTCGACCATCTCGCTGATGGTGACCCCTGGGCCGAGATCGACTCTGCTGCAGCCTCGCTCGACCCCCTGCTCGAGCTGTGGGAGAACCTGCCAGGTGGTGAGCTGAACTTCCCGCCCGACTACCCCAAGATGCCCGGTGAACCCCCGCGCGTGCAGCCGAGCAAAAAGGTGGCCGAGCACTGGGACACGGACGGCAACCGGGTCGATGGCTGAGCGTGGACGGCACCGTGGGGCGCTGTGGATCGTGCTGGTGGTCGTCGTCCTGGTGGCGACGGGCGGGGGCCTGGCCGTCTGGCACTTCGGCGTGCCCAGGGAGGAGCCCGCACCGCGAGTGATCGCCGACCCGGTGACCGTCGAGCCGGGCGAGGCCTTCGAGGTCGGCGCCGTCTCGGTCCAGCCGGGGTGGCGGCTGCGCAGCTCCAGCGGTGTCGCGGTCGTGGAGGATGTCCAGGTGACGATCACCGGGGAGCGTCGCGAGTACGTCGCCTTCGACATCACCCTCAAGCGCGACGGGCAGGCGCTCGCGGTCATCTCGTGCTCGTCCCACCCGCTCGAGCCCGGTGACTCCTTTGGCCCGCAGTGCCTGGGATCGGACCCGATACCGCGCAGCTACGACAGCATCGTCGTCAGCGACCGACACACCTAGTCGTCGAGGACCTGCCCGAGGTCGTAGGCCGTCGCGCGGTCGATCTGGTCCAGCGTGCACGACTCGGGGTCGCGGTCGGGGCGCCACCGCAGGAACTGCACGGTGTGCCGGAAGCGCCAGCCCTCGAGCTGGTCGAAGGCCACCTCGACGACCCGCTCGGGCCGCAGCGGGACGAAGCTGACGTCCTTGGCGGACGAGAACCGGGAGCGGTCGGTCTCGGCGTGCTCGACATTGCCCTCCGCGTCACGGCGTACGAGCGGCTCGAGCTCCTCGACCAGCTCCAGCCGGCGCGCGGCGGTGAAGGCCGCGATCCCGCCGACATTGAAGAGCTGCCCCTCGTGGTGCAGGCCGAGCAGCAGCGACCCGACGCCCTGACCGGACTTGTGCACCCGGTAGCCGGTGACGACGGCCTCTGCGGTGCGCTTGTGCTTGATCTTCAGCATCGTGCGCTTGCCGGGGGAGTAGGGCGACGCGAGCGCCTTGGCGACCACCCCGTCGAGCCCGGCACCCTCGAAGCGGGTGAACCAGTCCGTGGCCTCGGTTGCATCCCGGGTCACCCGCGTCAGGTGCAGCGGCGCTCCCTTCGTGATGGTCGCGAAGAGCGCCTCGAGCCGCTCCCGACGGTGGGCGAAGGGGGAGCCCGTCACGTCCTCGTCACCCACGGCCAGCAGGTCGAAGGCGATCAGCTCGGCCGGTGTCTCGACCGAGAGCTTCGTGATGCGCGACTCGGCAGGGTGGATGCGCTGACCGAGCGCCTCCCAGTCCAGACGCTGCGCGCCGGGCTCGCCGCTGCGCACGACGATCTCTCCGTCGACGACCGCGCTCCCGGGCAGGTGCTCACGGATCGCCTCGACGAGCTCGGGGAAGTACCGGGTGAGCGGCTTCTTGCCGCGGCTGATCAGCTCGACGTCATCCCCGTCCTTGCGCACGATGCAGCGGAAGCCGTCCCACTTGGGCTCGTAGGAGTAGCCGCCCTCCACGGCGTCGGCCGCGGGCACCGCCTTGACGGCCTTGGCGAGCATGGGGTCGAGGACGAGATCTGCGGGTAGCGGTGTCACTCGTCACATTGTGCCCGTCCGGCGTGAGATTTGAGACGATGTGCAGGTGGCGAAGCAGACGGTGGCCGAGAGGGCGCTGACATATGGCTCAGTGGCCGTGGGATCGGCACTCGTCGGCGCGGGCTCGGTGTGGATGGGCGGGGCGACCTACTTCGCCCGCAGGGTGCTCACCCCTGACCTCGTGCGGCCCGACGACACGCACATCCACGTGATCCACTCCGACAGCCTCACTCTCTCGGGGACAGCGGACCTGCTCGTCCCCGGGCGCTACGGGCTCTGGCTCGACGGAGGCCGGGGCCACGCCCGCATCGGCGGGGTCCTCGAGGTCGATCACCGGCATCAGCGCGTGCGCCGCGAGCTCCTGGGCGTCGACTGCGGTGTGCTGCAGCCCGGCCCGGCCAGGTTCAACGGCTACTACTACGGCGGTACACCGGGGTCCGACCTCGGGCTCGCCTACGAGGACATCGCCGTCCCGACCGAGCTGGGACCCATGCCGGCCTGGGTCGTCCCGAGCGAGCACGGCGACGGCTCACGCTGGGCGGTGCTCGTCCACGGGCGCGGCGCGCGTCGGCACGAGACCCTGCGGGCCGTCCCGGCGATGCACGCGGCCGGGTTGACCAGCCTCGTCCCGAGCTATCGCAATGACGGCGATGCGCCGGTCGGTCCTGACGGCCGCTACAACCTCGGGCTGTCGGAGTGGCGGGACATCGAGGACGCCATCAAGCTCGCGCTCGCCCGTGGGGCCCGCGAGATCGTCCTCGTCGGGTGGTCGATGGGCGGCGCGATCGTGCTCCAGTTCCTCGACCGCTCGCCGCTGGCCTCGGTCGTCTCCCGCGCGGTGCTGGACGGCCCCGTCGTCGACTGGGGAGATGTCCTGCGCCACCACGCGGCGTTGCACCGAGTGCCGGCACCGGTCGGCCTCCTGGGCAGTGCCCTCATGGGGCAGCACTGGGCCAAACGTCTCATCGGGGTCTCCGAGAGCGTCGACGTCGCGCGGACCAACTGGGTCGAGCGCGCCGACGAGCTCTCGCACCAGATGCTGCTGATCCACTCACGCGACGACGAGTTCGTCCCCGTCGGACCGAGCGAGGCACTCGCCTCCGCCCGGCCGGACCTGATCACCTTCGAGCCGTGGTCGCTGGCCCGGCACTGCAAGGAGTGGAATGTCGACCCCAGGCGCTGGGAGTCCGTTGTGAAAGCGTTCGTGCGCTAGCGGTCCACCCGCCAGAGCCCGAGCAGCGTGCCGCCCTCCTCGAGCAGGTGCTGGCAGGTCAGGTCGACCTCGACGTCCACCCCGTCGAGGATGCGCGGGTGGGCGCCGCGGCTGCCGCCGACCAGGTGAGGCGTCCACGACAGCCCGAGCTCGTCGACCAGCCCCGCGGCGACCAGCTCGGCAGCGAGGGTGGGACCCCCTTCGCACAGCACGTGGGGACCGAAGGCCTGCCGCGCCCGCTCGAGCACCATCGCCAGGTCGACGGTCTCCTCGCCGCACAGCCAGGTGCGCTCGTCCTCCTGCGCACCCGACGCACGCGTCGTCGCCAGCACGACGCTGTCCTTGTCCCGGACCGACTCGGGCCGCTGGGCGTGGCGCGAGACCACGACCATCGGAGTACGCGCCGGGCCGTACTCCTCCGCGCGCACCGTGCCGGCTCCGACGAGCAGCACGTCGGCGGCGCGACGCATGGCCGCAAAGCCTTGGTGGTCCGCGTCGGAGTTGATCGACCCGGACACACCATCCGGCCCATTGGCCGCGCCGTCGAGCGTCGCGACGAAGTTGAGCCGCAGCAGCGGACCGGTGCTCGCATAGAGGGCGTCGATCTCGGCCTCGCCGACGGTGGCGCCGGGCCGGGCATCGAAGGGAGCGTCGTCGGCGATGAGGATCCGCATGTCCGTGAGTGTGCCCCACGACGCACCCGGCTGACATGATGCGAGGCATGGCCAAGGACAAGAAGTCGACGAAGTCCACCCCCTCCACCACGCCCTTCAGCGATGCGCTGCGTGCTGATCCGGGCACCGATCTCGCCGCGATCGACCCGCGCAGCACCCCGGGTTTCGACGGGGACAAGGACGCGGGCAAGTTGGCGCTCGAGGCGCTCACCGAACCCGTCTCCGAGCTGCAGGAGCGGCTCTTCGCGGAGTCCCGCGCCGGAGGCACGCGCAGCATCCTGCTCGTCGTGCAGGGCATGGACACCTCGGGCAAGGGCGGGATCATGCGCCACGCCGTCGGTGCCGTCGACCCGCAGGGTGTGCAGATCACCGGCTTCAAGGCGCCGAGCGACGAGGAGCAGAAGCACCCCTTCCTGTGGCGCATCCGCAATGCCCTGCCGGAGCCGGGGATGATCGGCGTCTTCGACCGCAGCCACTACGAGGACGTGCTCATCGTGCGCGTCCACGACCTCGTGCCCAAGGCACAGTGGTCGCGTCGTTACGGGCAGATCAACAGGTTCGAGCAGGGCGTCGTCGACGACGACACGACGATCATCAAGGTGATGCTCCACATCAGCAAGGACGAGCAGAAGGAGCGCCTGGCCGAGCGTCTGGACCGCCCCGACAAGTACTGGAAGTTCAACCCCGGGGACATCGACGAGCGGGAGTGCTGGGAGGACTACCAGGAGGCCTACCAGGCCGTCATCGACAAGTGCTCGACCGATGTCGCTCCGTGGTACGTCGTGCCCGCGGACCGCAAGTGGTTCGCCCGCCTCGCGGTGATGAACCTGCTCCACGAGCACCTCGCACGGCTGGACCCGCAGTGGCCCGAGGCCGACTTCGACGTCGCGGAGCAGCA
>JAKDKQ010000185.1 GCA_030453295.1 Janibacter sp. | reverse complement strand
GATGGGTGACCAGAGCTTCGGCGTGCGGATCGGGCGCGAGCAGTTCGACATGGCCATCGACTACCTGTGGGTGCGCAGCGGCCACAACCTCATCACCGTGCGGATGCGCACCGGGTACACCCAGGACAACGACAAGCGCCTGACGAAGTACGCCCAGGGCGTGCTCGACGACCTGAGGAGGACACCATGACGCGCAGGACCCACCGACTCACGATGCTCGCCACCGCTGCGCTGGCGCTGTCCCTCACCGCATGCGGCGGGGACAGCGAGTCCTCGTCCACCGTGACGGTGACGCAGACCCGCAGCCCGGAGCAGCAGGCCCTCACCAACGACCAGGTCGTCGCCGCGCTCCCCACGAGCGAGGACGCACCCAACGGGTTCCGTCCCGACGACGCCGGGTTCACCCCCACGACCGACTCCGAGCGCTCGACCAGCCCCAGGCCGTGCATCGCCCTGTACATGCAGACCGAGGAGATGCGCGACTTCACGACCGCCCATCTCGGCGCCCAGGAGTCCGTCAAGTACGTCGGGCCGTCCCAGGAGTTCGGGACGCCCAGCACCTCGGTCGTGGTCTGGAGCCACGACGAGCCGTACCCCACGGACTTCTTCGACGAGGCCGGCGCCGCGCTCGGCGACTGCAAGCGGCACACGTCGAAGCTGTCGGCGGAGAGCGCCGAGGTGGAGTGGACGGCAGCCTCGATCCCCACCCCCACGCTCGGTGACCAGAGCTTCGGCGTGCGGATCGGCCAGCCCGAGTACGACCTCGCCGTCGACTACCTCTGGGTGCGCTCCGGGCACAACCTCATCCACGTGCGGATCGACAGCGAGCACGGGGCCAACAACGACGCCGAGCTGAAGAAGTATGCGCAGGGCGTCCTCGACGAGCTGAAGAAGCAGACCTGATGACACCCACCACCGTCCGCGCGGCTCGGGTCGGGGCAGCGGCCGTGCTGGCCCTGGGACTCACCGCCTGCGGCGAGAGCTCCCCGTCCACGCCTGCTCCGGCCACCGTGACCGTGACGCAGACGCCCACGCCGCAGGGGAGCACCGGACCCGAGCACGAGCAGCTGACGACGGCACAGATCCGGGCCGCCCTCCCGACCGCACGCGATGTCCCGGACGTCTTCCGCCTCGACGCCCGCGGCTTCGACACCTCCTCGGTCAGCACGCGCACGACCGATCCTGCGTCGTGCCTGGCGCTGTACATGACCACCGACGACCAGCAGGACTTCACCAAGGACCACGGTGTCGCGGACGGCGGGGTGCGCTTCACGCGCAACGCCAAGGAGCCGGGCTCGCCGAGCATCTCGGTCGGGGTGTGGAGCCATGACGAGACCTACCCCCGACGATTCTTCGACGAGGCGGGCGCTGCCCTCGGCGAGTGCACCGAGTTCAGCTCCAGCAGCTCCGAGGGCGCCGCCGCGGCCGAGTGGAAGGCCGCCGCCATCCCGACGCCCACGCTCGGTGACCAGAGCTTCGGCGTGCGCATCGGCTCCGGCGACATCGACCTGGCCATCGACTACCTGTGGGTGCGCAGCGGTCGCAACCTCATCCACGTGCGCATGCTCACCAGCCAGCGCGTGAACAACGACGACCAGCTCAAGGCGACCGCCCAGGGTGTCCTCGACGCCCTGGGCGAGTGACCACGATGCGTCCGCTCCGCCGAGCGCTCGTCGCGGCGCTGGGTGCAGCGGCCCTCCTGAGCGCCTGCGGCAGCGGGTCCGACCCCGACCCCACCTCCACGGTCACGATCACCGAGACCGACTCCGGCCTCTCCCCGGACCAGCAGCAGCTCACCGCGGCCGAGGTGTCGCGAGCACTGCCCGACGACGCCCCCACGGGGTTCCGGCTCGACCCGGGGGGCGCCGACCCTGCGCAGGACCCCGACAGCGAGCGCACGACCGACCCGGCCTCCTGCTTGGCCCTGTACCTCGACACACCGCAGATGCGCACCTTCGCCGACGAGCACGTCACCGCCGCCGACCGCGCCCGCTACTCCGACACCGGCGAGGGGATCGGCACGCTCCTCGTGACCGTCTGGACCCACGACGAGCGCTACCCGACCCGGTTCCTCGACGAGGCCGGCGCCGCACTCGCGGACTGCTCCAGCTTCAGCTCGACCGTCCGCCCCGGCGAGGGGCCCGGTGACTACCGCGCCACGACGATCGCGGTCCCCCAGCTCGGCGACCAGTCCTTCGGCGTGCGCATCGGCAGCCCGGGCGGCGGGGTCACCGTCGACGAGCTGTGGGTCGCCAACGGGCACAACCTGGTCCACGTGCGCATGGTCTCGGACTACCACCAGGACAACGGTCCGCTCCTCGACACGACGGCGCAGGGTGTGCTCGAGGGGCTGGGAGGGTGAGCGTCCGCACGGGGAGCAATCTCACTCACCCTCGGCGGCCGCGCTCGCCGTAAGGTTGTCCGCGCCGACGAAGGGAATGACATGGGGTACCCCCGCACCGCGGTCCGCGGTCTCGCCACGCTCACCGCACTGCTGCTCGTCGGTGGGTGCGTGCCCCCCGTCCTGGGCAGCGACGACCCGCCGCCACCGCCCGTCGGGACCGGGACGCTGACCGAGGAGCAGGTGCGCAGCGCCCTTCCGCAGGTGGAGCAGGCGCCCGAGGGCTTCCACCTCGACCCCGAGGAGGAGGACAGCGCCCCCGAGCCGGGCGACGAGGCCACCGCCTACCCCGCCAGCTGCCTCGACATCCGGCTGGCCGGCACCGCGGGCAAGGCCCTCAAGCCGCACCGCAAGGCTCGGCTCAAGCGCAGCTTCGCCGGCGACAACGGCGGCTCGCTCACCGTCACGATCACCTCGCACGACCAGGCTGTCCCCGCGCAGCTCTTCGATGACGCGGGCGCGGCGCAGAGCCAGTGCGGGACCTTCCAGCTGATCGACGAGACGGGCACGTCGTCGTGGAAGCTCGCCCGGGTCGCCTTCCCCCAGATCGGCGACCGGACCTACTCGGCGCGCGTGGAGAGCACCACCGAGGGTGACATCTTCCAGGGGGGCGTGGTCCAGATCGCCGGGGCCTCGCGCGGCAACAACCTCGTCTACGTCGTCTACGCCTCCGGGCCGCAGTCCGAGTACGACCCTGCTGCGGTCGAGACCTTCACCACGGCGACCATCAACAACCTCGACGCGCTGTGAGACACCCGGCCCGTCCTGTGGCGCTCGTGGCGGCTCTCGCCCTCCCCCTCGCCGGGTGCGGGCTGCTCGACGGGGACGAGCCGGCACGCACCGACTCCTCGGCATCCTCCCCCGCGTCGCAGGACTCGAGCGAGGACCTCGGCACGCTCACCGGCGCCGGCCGCCCCATGGACGAAGGGGGGCTGCGCGCTGCCCTCCCCTCCGCCAGCGACATCGGGGACGGGTGGGAGGAGGACCCGATGAAGACGGTCTCCGAGACCGCCGCCGCCCAGGTGACGCCCGCGTCGTGCGCCCCGCTCATCCAGAAGGGGCCGGGCTGGGACGAGGTCAAGCAGTCCGAGCGGGCCAGGGTCCAGGTCAACGTCCAGCGTGACGACAACCCGCCGCCCCCGGGGACGGAGCGCCATCACATGGCCGTGTGGGCCTACTCCTTCGGCGACCCGTACCCGACGCGTCTCTTCGACGAGGCCGGAGCCCTCATCGCCGACTGCCCGACCTTCGACGTCAAGCAGGAGGACACCGGCAACACCAGCTCCTACGAGGCCTCGGCGATCAGCTTTCCCCAGCTCGGCGACCGGACCCTCGCGCTGCGGCTGAAGATCCAGCAGACCTTCGAGACGATGACCATCGACTTCGTCGTCATCAAGGTCGGCCACAACACCATCACCGTCGCCAACGGCACCTACAACGGCACGCCGGACGAGTCCGTCACCGAAAAGGCCGCCCGCTCCGCCCTCGCCGGTCTCGAGGAGACCCCGTGAGCGCGCGGGTCCGACGCCGCGTCCTCGTCATGGCAGGACTCGTCACCGCCGCCGCACTCCCGCTCACCGGGTGCGTCACCCCCTTCGGCACGGACGACGCCAGCACCTCGCGGCCGGCACCGCCGTCCCCCGTGTCCTCGTCCCCCTCACCGACCTCCGACCCGGACACCGAGACCGGCAGGGTGCTCACCGATGCAGAGGCCGGGGCCGCCCTGCCAGCGCGCCCCACGGGCACCACGCCACGCGTGATGACCAACACCAGCGAGGACCGCACGACCGACCCCCCGGAGTGTCTCGACGTGCTGCGCATCGGCTCTGAGGAAAAGGCCCTGCGCACGGTCCGGGTCGGCAACGCCGGCAGGAGCTGGACGACCAAGGACCCGGTGACGACCTTCGCCTTCAGCGTCGAGTCCTACTCCCGCCTGGTGGGCCCCGCGCAGCTCGACCGCGCGGGTGCCGCGATGGGCGCCTGCGATGCCTTCTCGCTCACCGGCCGGGACGCCGACGGCAGCTTCGACCTGCGGGTGCTCGCCGAGCCGCGCGCGGTCTCGAGCATCGGCGAGCAGAACTTCGCCGCGCGGATCATCAGCTTCAACAGCGTCAACGGCAAGAGCCAGCGCGTCTACCTCGACTACGTGGTCGTCCGGTCCGGCCACAACCTCATCGAGGCCAATGCCACCCACCAGGACGAGAGCCGTGACTTCTCCGACCTCGAGGCCTACGTCACGCAGATGCTCAC
>JAKDKQ010000184.1 GCA_030453295.1 Janibacter sp. | reverse complement strand
GGGGTTCGAGTCCCCTTACCTCCACGTAAAGTTGAACGTTCGAACCTTGCCCCGCCTGATGGCGGGGCAGTTTCGCGTCCGGGCCCGATGGGGGCGTCTCGTCCCGGTGCTCCTGAGCGAGGACAGCGGCCGCCGGTTCGGCTGGCACGAACGTGACGTGTTCGTCCTCGTCGACGATGATCCGCTTGAACAGCGCGCGGTTGAGGATGCGGCGTTCAGCAGGTTCGCACTTGCTGTAGAGGTCGCCGAGGTCGGTGAGGACACCGACGATCTGATCGAGTCCCTCGTGAGCGTTGTGGTAGGTGGTCGCGAGACTGTCGAGCCGGTTGGTGATCGCGTCGAGGCTGGTGCGAATGCGGCCCTGTTCGGTCTTGAGCAGGTCGAGCGGGATGGCGTCGGCGTAGTGGGCTTGGACGAGCTTGAGGCGTTCGGCTTCGAGCTTGTCGCGCTGTGCAGTCAGCACGGCGCGTTCATCGTCGCTGGAAGCTTCGAGCTGGGCAAACACCTGATGCAGGACCTGGCTGACGTGCTCGGCTTCCTCGTCGGCGAGGCCGTTGGTGCCGTAGTCGCGTTCGATGCGGTCTTCCATGCGTTCGGCGAGGATCGCCGAGCGGGTGCAGCCGTTCTTCTTGCGTCGTCCTGAGCAGGTGAAGTACTCGTAGCGATCTCCTTGCTTGTCACGGGGCCGTTCGATCATGAGCTTGGCGCCGCACGAGCAGCACACGGTCCCCTTGAGGTAGTGGTCGTACTTCTGAGGCCGCTCACCGACGGCGTTCTTCGCATTGAGCTGCGTCTGGACGCGCAGCCACGTGTTTGGGTCGACAAGCGGGGTGTGGGCGCCGTCGTAGGTGACGCCGCGGAAGGTGACGGTGCCCTGGTAGTAGGGGTTGGTCAGGATCTTGTGCAGCCCGGTAGTGGTGACCGGTCTTGCCGGCTGTGCGGGTGTGGGGCGGGTTGTCAGGCCGCGGGTCTTCAACTCGCGTGCGAGGGAGGACAGGGACCAGTCGCCGGTGGCGTAGGCGGTGAACGCGAACCGGATCAGCTCGGCACGGTTGATGTCGGGTTCGACGTCGCGGACTTCTCGTCCCTTGGTGTCGGTGGTGCGCACGTTCAGGTAGCCCAACGGTGCCTTGGTCGGAGTGCCGCCGATTGAAGCCTTCTGCGTCATGCCTTTGAGGACTTCCTGGGCGAGGTTGAGGGAGTAGAACTCTGCCATCGAGGCGAGGATGCCGTGCATGAGCATGCCGGAGGGTGACTCGTCGATGTTCTCCGTGACCGAGACCAGGGTGATGTTCGCCCCGCGCAACGTGGCATGGATGATGGCGTCGTCGAGCCGGTTGCGAGCGAGCCGGTCGACCTTGTTGATGATGCATAACTGCACCGGATTTGCGGCGATGTAGTCGAGCATCTCCTGCAACGCGCGCCTGCGGGCGGTCTTAGCGGACTCGCCGGGCTCGATGAATTCCTTGACGATGACCGCGCCGAGCTGTTCGGCCTTGCGCTGGGCGGCTTCACGCTGAGCGGGAATGGACAGACCTTCTTCGAGGCCGTTGCGGGTGGCCTGATCCTTGGTAGAGACCCGCAGGTAAGCGACCGCGGGCACAAGTCCGTCCGACCGTTCCTCCCTGACCACGGCCGTCTGTTGAGGTTTGTCGGCGGCGAGGGCGCGGAGTGCTGCGAGGTCGATGCCGGAAGGAAGATGGATGGGAGCCATCGGGTGACCGCCTTTCAGTGCCCAACTGTTCGGTTGGGTGTCTGGGGCGCCGGGTGGCGGTCATGTCAGGATTCGAAAAGAACACCCCGGGGCGGGGTTTTGGGTCGGTGCCAGCGACGCCATGATCGTCGTGTTGGCTTCTGATTCTACCGTCCGGGTGTGAGCAGTTGGCGAAGGTGCTTGCCTGCTTGGGCGGTGACATCGTCGTCGGACGCGCGCAGAGCCAGGCGGATGAGGACTTCGGCGACCTTCTCAGCGTCGATCTCCTCGCGCCGGTCGAACCGGACCCGGACCGGTCGGTCTGCGTCGGCCCGTTCGGTCTTGCGCCCGTAGGAGCGCACCATCAGCGCGCGCCTTGCTGGCGGTGGTCACCGACGCGATGGTCGAACACTTCACCGGTGGCGTCGTCGATGGTGGCGAAGAACGCGTCCTCGGCGGCTTGCCGCTGCTTGACCTGTTCGCGGACGAAGTCGACGAACTCATCGTCACGGTCACCGATGACGATGTCCTCCATCGGCGGTGCGGGCTCTTCGCCGGGCCAGGTGGTCTGCCGGGTGGGACGGTCCCGGTCGAGACGGGTGCCGGAAGCAGCGACCCAGTCGCGCAGCCGTACCCTGGCATCGGCGAAGTCACGGTGCCAACCGATGGGTGCGGAGCCGTTCTGCTCAGGATCGTAGGCGCATAGCCAGTGCAGGTGCAGGGCAGATAGCTCCCAGACCAGTTCGGGGTGGTGGTGCCAGAACGGTGGGATCACGGCGGCGGGGAGCCCGTAGGTGTGGCGGAGCCAGTCGATCCACCGGTTCAGTTCCAGCCATTCTTGTTCCAGGTCGTGGGCGGAGAGCAAGTTCCAGTTCACCGGGTGCGGCGGTCCGCCCACCGACTCATTGGCCATCTCAGTGTCGAAGTCGTCGTCCAGGTCGTCATCGAGGTCGCTCTCGTCGGGCTCCGGGGGCGGCGTGTGCGCGTTCATGATGCTGCTCCTCCCGGTTCAGCGACCCAGCACCGGAGCATCGGCAGCCGACCGGGCTTGAGGCGGGTCGAACGCTCGGTTCTGCTCGCGGGTAGTGCTCTCGTGCTCTGCGGTGACGCCCGAGCGGCGGGGTGTGCGGTCCACGTCGTAGCGGGTCCGGGCGGTGTCGTGGCCGATCTTCTTGGCCACGAACTCCTCGCCCTCGATCTGCTGCCCGTCGCGGGTGTAGGAGTACTCGTGCGCGTAGCCTTCGGCGACGAAATTGTCGCCCTTTGTGAACCGCTCGTAGGCGCGTTCGGCGGTGGCCCGGTACAGCACGAGATTGCTGAAGCTCGGCTCCAGCTTCGTGAAGGACCCGTCCGGGTCCTTGTGGTAGTTCTCCTGCCCGAACCGGGCATAGAACCGAGCGTCACCGTTCTCCGTGGTGGTGAGCTGCGGATCGGTGGCGATGAACCCCGAGATGGATTGCTGCGTGCGGATAGCCATCGGACTATTCCTTCCTGACAAGTGCCGCGTCCCCGTGAGTCGGGGTCGCTCCTGTCAGGCAGGTGCACACGCCGATCCACGCAATGGGGTCAGGGCTGCGCGGGGCGGCGCAGCAGTGTCTCGATCTCGACGCGGTCGGCCTTCAACCGAGCCGCGTCGGGCCGCGACGGCCAGGGGTGCAAGTCAGTGACGATTGGTGGCGCCGAGCGCAGCAGGGTGACACCGGTGCCGAACGGCAATGTCCTGATCCGGTCCGGTGGCAGGATCGCGACGCGGCGGATGGAGCGTTGGTTGGAGCGGGTGCCGTGGTCGCCGAGGGTGACGGAGTCGGTGTATTCGTCGCGTTCGCCGATGAGGGTGGAGAGGTCTTGGAGGTCGCGGCTGTTGGAGGCGCCGCCGAGGATGATTTTGGCGATGCTGGCGTCCCAGATCGCGCCGGCGGCGTTGTCATTCCACTTGTTCCGCGCCTGCGCCAACGACTGCAACACTGGGAGGGTGGTGATGCCGGTACCGCCGCCTTCGGCCATCAAGGTCGGTAACGACGGTAGGGGTGCGAGGTTGCCGATCTCGTCCAGTGCGAGCAGTAGGGGCGGGTCGAGTCGTGCGCCCGGTGAGCGGGCGGCGATCCGGCGTGCGGTTTCGATGAGGTCTTCGACGAACGCGGCGACCAGGGCGGCGGACGCCCCAGCACCGGCACCGGTGGCGAGCAGATAGAGAGTTCCGCGCTCGTGGATAAAGCGTTCAGGGTCGAAGTCCTCACCGGGTCGTGGTGTCACGGCGTCGAGTACGCGGGGGTCGGCCAGCGCCCCGAGTGCCAGCGCCACGCCTTGCCAGATGGAGTCTCGGGTCTTCGGGTCGGCGTCGATCATCGCCCCGAGCGAGTCCGCCCACCCGGTCGCCGCTTGTGCCGAGTTCGACAGGATGGCGACGGCTTCGGCGGCCGCGGAGGGGTCAAGAGTCCATCGGAACAACTCGGCCGGCGGCCGGTGGTCGAGGGCCGCGGCGTGCAGGAGCGATTGGAGGGCTGTACGTGTTTTGCCTTCCCAGAAGCCCCCGGACTCGACCCCACCGGCGGACAGCCCGGTGGCCGCGGCCAGTCCGGTGGCGCGGATCATCGCCGTCAGCGGGTCTTCGCAGCCGCGGATAGGTGACCAGCGCATCCCGGCAGGCAGTCCCTCAGCCAAGCGCTGCGGGTCGAAGACGGCGACGGGGCCGACCCGCTCGCGGGCGCGGAGGGTGGCGGTGAGGTTGTCCGGCCGCGTGCTGGTGGTGACGACGGCGCCGGGCGCGTCGAGGATCGCCGGGATCACGATGTGCAGGCCTTTGCCGGATCGGGGTGGACCGATGAGCAGGATCGAGTCCTCCACACTCGCCCAGACCTCACGCCCCTTGGAGGTGCCAATCCGATAGCCGACATCCGACGGCACTGAATCGCTCAGCGAGGGCCGAAGTGTCCCGGCGCGGCGTAGCAGCGCCTTGCCCGAA
>JAKDKQ010000183.1 GCA_030453295.1 Janibacter sp. | reverse complement strand
CCCCCCTCCCACCCCCGCCACACCCCCCCCCGCCCACGGGCGCCCGCCCCCCCTGCGGGGCGCGGCCTCCCTTCATGCAGTGCTGGTCGTTCAGCGCCGGGCGCTCGCCCGGGCTCCGATCAGGCCCAGTGCCGCGGCGGCGGCCAGGAGCAGGCCGAGGGCCGAGCCGGACCCGCCGGTGTGGATCGGGGTGACGAGGTCGGTCTCGATGACGGGCCCACTCGGCGTCTCGTCGTCCGAGTCGCTGTCGCCGCCCTGGTCGTCATCGTCCGATCCCTGCCCGGCGGTGACATCCACCGGCCAAGAGACCTCGGAGTCACTCGGCGAGGCCACGAGGCGGATCGACGAGGCGCCGTCCGTCAGCCCATCCGGAGCCGTGAAGCTGATGTCGGCGCTGCCCTTGCGGGTCGGCGTGCCCTCGATCGAGTCCGAGGTGACTGCAAAGGTGCCGACCGAGGTGTCCCCGACGAAGACCTCGACCTGTGTGTTGGTCGGTGACCCCAGCGACGTCAGGTCGAGGTCAGAGGCGGTGAAGGAGACCTCGTCACCGGTCGTGATCTCGCTCGGGGCGTCGGTCACCGCGATGGCCTGCTTGCGGAAGTCCGGGCTGACCGCGTCGTGCCGCGAGAAGTAGTTGACGAAGGCGTCGGTGTCGATGAGCCCGGCGTCCGCCGCGTTGGTCCCCTCGGCGAGGACAGTGAAGTTGTCACCGCCGCCGATGAGGAAGGACCCCGCTGCCACGGTGTACGTGCCGTCCGCGTCGATGGGCGCGTCGTCGACGCTCACGGACGTGACTCGCTCGCCCTGCGCCGCGTCGGGGTCGTAGGTGTAGGAGACATTGTCGGACAGGCCGAGCTTGAGGAAGGGCCGCGAGCTGCCCTCCGGCTGCCACTGCTGCTCCAGCAGGGTGACGAACTGGGTGCCTGTGAGGTCGACCGTCATCATCGTGTTGGCGAAGGGGTTGATGGCTGCGGCCTCGGCATAGGTCACCTCGCCCGGCTCCTCGGAGCCAATGGGCTCGTACAGGAGCTCGTCGCGCAGACCGCCGGAGTTCATGATGCCGATGTCAGCGCCACCGCGGCCGGGCTGGTTGAGAGCCTCGAGCCAGATGTCGGCCGTCAGGTTGCCCAGGGTCGACTCGCGCAGCCGGTCGTCGCGCTCGCCGTCCTTGTGAGCAGTCGTGATGTCATCGGTGACCTCACCGATGACCTGCTTGCCCAGCTCGTGGCCCTCGGCCACGGCGTCATCGACGATGCCCGCCGCCGTCGTGTAGGCCGGGTCGTTCGCGCAGGCGTCGGTGGGGTCCTCGACGGGGATGTTGGTGGCCGAGTACTCCGCGACCTCGCCCGTGCCTGGGTCGATGCCCAGCTGGAGCTGCCCCAGGACGGAGCCGTAGGAGTTGGATTGGATGATCGGCCGGGTGCCTTCCCCGCCGGGGATCGGCGCGTCCCACGCGTAACCCTTGTGGGTGTGCCCGGTGAAGATCGCGTCGACGTCCGCGCTCGTGTCATTGACGATCGCGGCGAAGGCGCCGCCCGCGCCCACCTGGTCCTCGAAGGTGCTCAGCGCATCGCCCTCGGTCGCGCCCTCGTGGTACTCGGCGATGACGACATCGGCCTCGCCGTTGGTGGCGTCGCCGTCCTTGAGCTGGGCGGTCACTCGGTTGACGGCTGCGACCGGGTCACCGAAGTCGAGCCCCGCGATGCCCTGTGGAGTGACGAGGGAGGGGGTCTGCTGGGTGATCGCACCGATGACGCCGACCTTGACGCCGTTGACCTCGACGATCTCGTACTCGGACAGCGCCGGGGTGCTCGTGCCCCGCTCGTAGACATTGGCTCCGAGCAGCTCGTAGTCGGCCGCCTGGTCGACCCGACCGGTCAGGTCGGAGAACCCGCGGTCGAACTCGTGGTTGCCGACAGCGCTTGCCTTGAGCCCGAGAGCATTGAGGAAGTTGATCGTCGGCAGGTCCTCCTGCGAGGCGGAGGTGAAGGGGGAGGCCCCGATGTTGTCGCCCGCGGACAGCAGCGCGGTCGAGTCCACGCCGAGTGCGGCCTTCGTGCTCACCACGGTGCAGGCGAAGGCCTTGCCGCTGGCGCCGCTCCCGTCGGAGTCGATCCGACCGTGGAAGTCGTTGATGTTGAGCAGGTTGACGCTCGTCAGCGACCGGTCGATCCCGCCCGGATCGACGGGGTCAGCAGCATGAGCGGCGCCGGCAGTGGCGACGAGCGCGGTGATCGCACCCGCGCCGACGAGCAGCGACGCACCCTTCCTCGTGAGGGACATGATGGGTTCCTCCCAGAACACAGCGGTGTGACGGGCCCGACGCGGGCCACCTCGATGCACTGTGCCGCACTTGGGATGCCTGTGCAGGCCGAGAGGGTCCACGGATGTGGCGACGCGGTGAACGATCGGCGGTGGGAGGATGGGTGGGTGGCAGGACGACGTCGGGTTCCGGTGGACCAAGGGTGGGCCGCGCTGCACGCGTGGGCAGCCAGTGACGAGCGCTCAGGGGTGGATCGCACGACCCTCGCGGCTGCCGTGCGGCACACCATCGCCGAGCTCGCGGACGCCGCACCCGGACGCAGTGTGGAGGTGCGGGTCCCTCCCTTCGCCGCAGCGCAGTGCGTGGAGGGCCCGATCCATACCCGTGGGACCCCGCCGGCGGTCGTCGAGACCGATCCACAGACCTGGCTGGAGCTGGCGGTCGGCGACCTCACATGGGCTGACGGTGTGGCGGCCGGGCGTGTCCGGGTCAGCGGACAGCGCACCGATCTGTCGGCCCACCTGCCGCTCACAACTCCCTAAGTGCGTGAGGGGCGAAGGGAGCTGAGCAGCCCCTCGGCGACCTCGAGGATCCGCACGGACTCGTCCAGGGGCATGACCGGTGACTCCCTCTCGCCGGCCGCGACCCGCAGCGCCACCTCGGTCACCTCGTGGCGCAGCCCGCGGTGCTGCTCGATCGGGTCACCGGTCATCGTGTCGAGGACGACCCCGTCCTTGCCGACCAGCCGCATCGTCGTTGGCTGGTAAAACATCGTCTCCAGCTCCAGGCGGGCCCAGGTGCCGTTGACCGAGGCTGTCGTGGGCGACGAGACCGACATGTCCGTGGCCAGTGAGCCCACCGCGCCGCTCGGACCCTGCACGACGAAGGCCATCCTCCGGTCCACGCCCCGGTCGGTGAGCGAGCCGAGCCCCTGCGCCTCGGTGATGCCCCCGAGGGCCAGTGAGGCGAAGGACAAGGGGTAGATGCCCAGGTCGAGCATCGCGCCTCCCGCCAGGTCCGGGCTGGCCAAGCGCTCGGGACCGTCCGGCCACAGCGGGATCGAGTGATCGGCGAGCACGGTGCTCACCTCACCGAGGATGCCGGAGTCGAGGACCTGACGCAGCACGTCGATGTGCGGGAGAAAGCGGGTCCACATCGCCTCCATGCAAAAAACGTCGGCCTCCCTGGCCGCGGCGACGATCTGCGCGGCCGCATCAGCGGTCGGTGCCATCGCCTTCTCCACGAGGACGTGCTTGCCGGCCCTGATGGCCAGCAGCGCGTGCTCGAGGTGCTCGCTGTGGGGGCTCGCGACATAGACGGCGTCGACCTGCGGGTCGGCGACGAGGCTCGCGTAGTCGCCGTGGGCACGGGCGGCCGGGGCGTGGTCGGCGACGAACTCCTGCGCGCGGGGCAGGTCCCGGGAGCCGACGGCCACCACCTGCTGGCTGGTGTCGCGTATCGCGAGTGCCATCTCCGAGGCGATCCACCCAGCGCCCAGCAGCCCCCAGCGCATTGACGGAGCGCTCGCGGGGTCGGGTGTGCGTGCTGCGGGGAGCTTCATCCCCGGGATGTCGGCATGCGGGCGTTGGCTGCTCATCGCTCCAACCTACGATGGAGAGGTGAGTACCAAGCGCCCCCGGAGCAATCCCAAGCCCCTTGCCTTCGTCGCGACCGGGGCGATCATCGGCTTCATCGTCTTCGGTGTCATCTCGTGGATCGGGCCCAACCGCAACGAGGGCTTCGACATCACCTACGACCCGGGCGCGGCCCTCGGCTACATGAGCGTGCTCGGCCTGGCGGTCGGCGCGCTCGTCGGCGCCGTCGTCGTCGCGCTGCTCACCTACCGCAAGTAGGAGGGCTCCCGGCGCTGTGGGACACTTGTCCTCGTGCCACGCGGAGACGGAAATCTGTCCCATGACCTGCTGCCGGGCGAAAAGGGACCTCAAGACGCCTGCGGCGTCTTCGGCGTCTGGGCGCCCGGTGAGGATGTCGCCAAGCTGACCTACTACGGGCTGTACGCGCTGCAGCACCGTGGGCAGGAGTCGGCCGGCATCGCGACCTCCAACGGCCGGCAGATCCTCGTCTACAAGGACATGGGGCTCGTCTCCCAGGTCTTCGACGAGCGGAGCCTGTCCACCCTGCGTGGGCACATCGCCGTCGGCCACTGCCGCTACTCCACGACCGGTGGGTCGACCTGGGAAAATGCGCAGCCGACCCTCGGCGGGCACGCGACCGGCACGGTGGCGCTCGCCCACAACGGCAACCTCGTCAACTCCGCCGAGCTGCGCGAGCTCGTCGAGAGCCACGGCGACGAGATCCCCGGTGACGACGGCAAGATCCGCCGGATCACCGATGGCGAGCTGCGCCGCGGCAACACCTCCGACACCGCCTTGGTCACCGCGCTCCTCGCGCATGACGAGGACACGTCGCTCGAGGACGCCGCGATGGACCTGCTGCCCAAGCTGCGGGGCGCCTTCTGC
>JAKDKQ010000182.1 GCA_030453295.1 Janibacter sp. | reverse complement strand
CGCATGACCTCGAGCTCGTACTCCTTCCACCCCAGGATCGACTCCTCGAGGAGCACCTCGGTCGTCGGGCTGGCCTGGAGGCCCGCGCCGGCCATGCGGCGCAGGTCGTCCTCGTCGTAGGCGAAGCCGGAGCCGAGGCCACCCATGGTGAAGGAGGGACGCACGACGACCGGGTAACCGAGCTCCTGCGCCGCGGCGAGGGTCTTGTCCAGGGCAAACCGGACCTGCTCGCCCGGCGTCGACCCCGCGGGGGCCTCGCTGGCGTTGCAGATGATCGACTTCGCCGACTCCGCGCCACAGCGCTCGACGACGCCCTTGAAGCGCTGGCGGTCCTCACCGAGCTCGATCGCCTCGACGCTGGCACCGATGAGCGGGCAGTTGTACTTCTCGAGGATCCCGGCCTCGTGCAGCGCGATGGCCGCGTTGAGCGCGGTCTGCCCGCCGAGGGTGGCCAGCACCGCGTCGGGGCGCTCGCGCTCGATGATCTTCTCGATCACCTCGGGGGTGATCGGCTCGATGTAGGTGGCGTCCGCGAACTCGGGGTCGGTCATGATCGTCGCGGGGTTGGAGTTGACCAGGATGACCCGGATGCCCTCCTCGCGCAGGACACGGCAGGCCTGGGTACCGGAGTAGTCGAACTCGCAGGCCTGTCCGATGACGATCGGCCCGGAGCCGATGACGAGGACGCTCGTGATGTCGTCGCGCTTTGGCATCAGGCCTGGGTCTCGCTCTCGTTGGTGGTGGAGGTGCCGGCAGCCGCCAGCAGGTCGATGAAGCGGTCGAAGAGGTAGGCAGCGTCGTGCGGACCGGCCGCCGCCTCCGGGTGGTACTGGACGGAGAAGGCGCGCAGGCGCCCACTGTCGTCGTGGAGCTCCAGCCCCTCGACGACGTCGTCGTTGAGGCAGACGTGACTCACGCTCGCCGTGCCGAAGGGGGTCTGCGTCACCTCGTCGAGGGGGGCGTCCACGGCGAAGCCGTGGTTGTGCGCGGTCACCTCGACCTTGTTGGTCGTCCGGTCGAAGACCGGCTGGTTGATGCCACGGTGTCCGTACTTCAGCTTGTAGGTGCCGAAGCCGAGCGCCCGACCGAAGAGCTGGTTGCCGAAGCAGATGCCGAAGTAGGGCAGACCGGCGCGCAGCGCCTCCTGCAGCAGGGCCACCTGGTCCCCGGCCGTCGCCGGGTCGCCGGGCCCGTTGGAGAAGAAGAGACCGTCGGGAGCGACCGCCATGACCTCTTCGAGCGTCGCGGTGGCGGGCAGGACGTGCACCTCGATGCCGCGCTCGGCCAACCGGGTGGGGGTCATCGTCTTGATCCCCAGGTCGATCGCGGCGACGGTGAAGCGCTTGGTCCCCTTCGCCTCGACGACGTAGGGCTCGGTGGTGCTCACCTGCGCCGCGAGGGCGGAGCCGGCCATCTCGGGCGCGGCCTGCACCCGCTGCAGGAGGGTCGCCTCGTCCGCGACGGAGTCTCCGGAGAAGATGCCGACGCGCATCGCGCCACGCTCGCGCAGGTGGCGGGTGAGGGCCCGGGTGTCGATCCCGGCGATGCTCACGACGCCCTGCGTGGTCAGCTCCTCCTCGAGGGAGCGGCGCGATCGCCAGTTGCTCGGTCGGATCGCGGGGTCGCGCAGGACGTACCCGGCGACGTGGATGCGCGAGGACTCGTCGTCCTCGTCGTTCCACCCGGTGTTGCCGACGTGGGGGGCGGTCATGACGACGACCTGGCCGCGGTAGCTGGGGTCGGTGAGCGTCTCCTGGTACCCGGTCATGCCGGTGGAGAAGACGGCCTCGCCGACGGTCTCACCGATGGCGCCGTAGGCCGTGCCGGTGAAGGTCCGGCCGTCCTCGAGGACCAGGACCGCTGGGCTGGTGCTGTGCTGACTCAATTGATGACCTCTCCATCGGTGGCCGTGACGCGGCCGCGCAGGATCGTCGTACGGACAGCCCCGGTGAGGGTGTGCCCGGCGAAGGGGGTGTTGCGGGACAGTGACTGCGAGGCGGACGGATCGACGGTGACCCGGGCGCTGGTGTCGACGAGGACGAGGTTGGCGGGAGCGCCGACCTCGATCGCCCGTCCGTGATCGGTGAGCCCGGCGATGCGGGCGGGGGCGTGCGACATCCGCTCGGCGAGCGTGGCCAGATCGGTGCGCCCCGAGGTGACCATGACGTCGTGGACGACAGCAAAGGCCGTCTCCAGCCCGAGCATGCCGAAGGCCGCATCGGGGAAGGCATGCTCCTTGTCGTGTCGCGCGTGCGGCGCGTGGTCGGTGGCGACCGCATCGATCGTGCCGTCGGCCAGTGCCTCGCGCAGCGCCTCGACGTCCTCGGCGGGACGCAGCGGTGGGTTGACCTTGTAGATCGGGTCGTAGCCGCTCAGCAGGTCGGTCGTCAGCACGAGGTGGTGCGGCGTGACCTCGGCGGTGATCCGGGCTCCGCGTCGCTTGGCCCAGCGCACGGCCTCGACGCCCTCGGCGGTCGAGACATGGGCGACGTGCACGCGCGAGCCGGTGTGCAGTGCCAGCTCGGCGTCACGCGCGATGATGCTCGACTCGGCCACTGCCGGCCAGCCGGTCAGACCCAGTCGGCCGCTCAGCTCACCCTCGTGGCAGCAGGCCGACGGTCCGGCGAGGGCCGGGTCCTGGCTGTGCTGGGAGATGACCCCGTCGAAGGCGCGCACGTACTCCAGGGCTCGTCGCATGACCCGGGCGTCGTGCACGCAGCGTCCGTCGTCGGAGAAGACGCGCACCCGGGCCCGCGAGCGGTGCATGAGGCCGAGCTCGGCGAGCTCGGCGCCCTCGAGACCCTTGGTCACCGAGCCGATCGGCTGGACATCGCAGTGTGCCGCCGCGACCCCGAGGTCGAGGACGCGCTCGGCGGCCTCGGCGGTATCGGTGACCGGGCTCGTGTTGGCCATGGCGAGCACGGCGGTGAAGCCACCGGCCGCAGCCGCGGCGGACCCGGTGCGCACTGTCTCGGCGTCCTCACGACCCGGCTCGCGCAGGTGCGTGTGCAGGTCGACCAGGCCAGGCAGCAGGACGAGCCCGTCGGCCGCGAGGCGCGCGACGTCCGCTGGGGCGTCGGTCGCTGCGTCGGGCCCGAGCGCGGCGATGACACCGCCGCGCACCAGCAGGTCGGTGGTCGCTCCACCCAGCGGCGAGGCGCCGGTGATCAGCAGGTCGCTCATGCGGCGCCCCCTTCGTCAGACAGGCCGGAGGCCAGCAGGTGGTACAGGACACTCATCCGCACGGCGACACCGGCGCTCACCTGGTCCAGGACCAGGCTGCCGGCAGCATCGGCCGCGTCCGCGGCGATCTCGAGGCCGCGGTTCATCGGGCCGGGGTGGGCGATGACCGCCTCGGGGTTGGCCGCGGTGAGAGCTGCCAGACGGTCGCGGGTCAGCCCGTAGCCGACCGTGTACTCGCGGGCCGTGGGGAAGAAGCCCCCGGCCATCCGCTCGCGCTGGACCCGCAGCATCATCAGCGCGTCAACCCCCGAGTCGATGACCTCGTCGAGGTCGTTGCTCAGGGCGAAGCCGTCGGTCTCGGCCCAGTGCACGGCACCGCTCGGCATGAGGGTCGGCGGCGCGACGACGGTGACCTCTGCGCCCAGGCGGGGCAGCGACAGGACATTGGAGCGGAAGACCCGGCTGTGCGTGACGTCCCCGACGATGGCGATGCGCTTGCCCTCGAGGGTGCCCAGGCGCCGCTCCAGCGTGTAGGCGTCCAGGAGTGCCTGCGTGGGGTGCTCGTGCGTGCCGTCACCGGCATTGATCACACTGGCGCGCACGCCCGACTCGTCGAACCAGCGCGCGACCTGGTGGGCAGCACCGGAGGCCTGGTGACGCATGACGATCGCGTCCACGCCCATGGCCGCGATGGTGCGCACGGTGTCACGGAGGGACTCGCCCTTCGACGTGGAGGATCCCTTGCCCGTGATGTTGATCGTGTCCGCGCTCATCCACTTGCCCGCGATCTCGAAGGAGCTGCGGGTGCGGGTGGAGTCCTCGAAGAAGAGGTTGATGATCGTGCGGCCGCGCAGGGTCGGCAGCTTTTTGACCTCGCGGTGCTGCACCTCGTGCATCTCGGCAGCGGTGTCGAGCACTGCGCGCAGGTCGGCGTCGGTGAGGTCGGCGACGGTGAGCAGGTGGCGGTTCATCGAGGGTCACCTCCCGAGATCGTGACGGAGTCAGCGACGTCGTCGTAACCGGTGAGGCGCACGGTGACCCGCTCGGCCTGCGAGGTCGGCAGGTTCTTGGCCACGTGGTCGGCGCGGATCGGCAGCTCGCGGTGGCCGCGGTCGACGAGGACCGCGAGGCGAACGGCGCGCGGGCGGCCGTAGTCGGACAGCGCGTCCAGTGCGGCCCGGACGGTGCGACCGGAGTAGAGGACGTCGTCGACGAGCACCACGATCCGGTCATCGACCCCAGCGGGCGGGAAGGTCGTCTGGGCGGGCGCGCGGGTCGGACGACCGCGCAGGTCGTCGCGGTACATCGTCACGTCCAGCGAGCCGACGGGCACGGCTGCACCCTCGATCTCGCCGATCAGGGTCGCGAGGCGTTGGGCGAGCTCGACGCCACGACTGGGGATGCCGAGCAGGACGACGTCCTGGGCTCCCTTGTTGCGCTCGACGATCTCGTGGGCGATGCGGCGCAGGCCGCGCGCGACGTCAGAGGCGCTCATGACCTCGCGGGCGGGTGGCTGGGGCGGGCCCTCAGCGGATGTCTCCGGACACATGGGTGTCTCAAGACCT
>JAKDKQ010000181.1 GCA_030453295.1 Janibacter sp. | reverse complement strand
CCGATCGCGGAGAGCAGCTTGTCCGCCTCGAGGACCTGGGCGTCGCCCCCCTTCGCCGGGGTGACGGTGACCTTGACGCCCGAGCCGGTGTCCTCGACGGAGTCGACCTTGGTGCTGAGCATGACCTTGACGCCCAGCTTCTTGTAGTGCTTGGCCAGCTCCTTGGACACGGCGGCGTCCTCGGTCGGGACCATGCGGTCGAGGAACTCGACGATCGTGACGTCGACACCGAAGTTCTTCATGACATAGGCGAACTCGACACCGATGGCGCCCGAGCCGGCGATGATCATCGAGCCGGGCAGGTCCGCGTCGAGGATCTGCTCCTCGTAGGTGACGACGTTGTCGCTCACCTCGACACCCGGCAGCATGCGGGTGGTGGCACCCGTGGCGATGATCAGCTTGTCGAAGCTGATCTGCTTCTTCTCGCCGTCGTTGAGCGCGACATCGACGGTATTGCCGGAGGTGATGGTGCCCCAGCCGTCGATCTCGGTGATCTTGTTCTTCTTCATCAGGAAGTGGACGCCCTTGACGATGCCGTCGCTCACCTGGCGGGAGCGGGCGTGCGTCGGACCGAAGGACATCGTGGCGTCGCCCTCGATGCCGAACTTCTTCTTGTCATGGGTCAGCGTGTGCGCGAGCTCGGCGTTCTTGATCAGCGCCTTGCTGGGGATGCAGCCCACGTTGAGGCAGACACCTCCCCAGTACTTCTTCTCGATCACCGCGACCGTGTTTCCGAGCTGCGCCGCGCGGATCGCCGCGACGTAACCACCAGGTCCTGCACCGAGCACTACGAGGTCAAAGTCAGCCATGGCCGACAGCCTATCCATTGGGTGTTACCTGAAGCACACGGGCTCGACTCAACCCGTCGAGCGCGCGAGCTCCTCGTGGATCGCTCGGGCGATCGGCGCGGCGGTGGCGCCACCCGTCCCCCCTTGGGACACGACGACGGCGACCACGTAGCGGGGCCTGGTGGTCGGCGCGTAGGAGACGAACCATGCCGTGTCCTGCTTGCCGTAGACCTCCGCGGTGCCGGTCTTGCCCGCAACCGGCCACTCCTTCAGTGGAAATCCGGCGAAGGCCGAGTACGCCGTCCCGCCTCGCTCGGACACCACGTCCTCGAGCGCTCCACGCAGCAGGCTGCCCGAGCGACCGGGCAGGTCGACCTGCTGTGCGGTGGGGACGTCGAGGGAGGTGCGCACGCCGTCGGGCGAGATGCTCGCCCGTCCCAGGTGCAGGCTCGGCTGCGCGCCCTCCTCGGCGATCGTGCCGAAGACCCGGGCCATCTGCAGCAGCGTCGCGGTGACATCGCCCTGACCGATCGACAGGTTGGCCTCGTCGCCCGGGCGGAACTGGTAGCCGGTCTCGCAGTTTTCCTTCGCGACCGCGGTGAGGTACTCGCGTCGGGTGCGGTCCGTGACCTCGGGGTGGCCGCGGCGGGCGTCCCTGCACGACGCGTCCTTGGTGCTGCGCCACCAGTCGCGCTTCCACGCGCGGTCGGGGATGCGCCCGGTGGACTCCGCCGGGAGGTCGATGCCGGTCTGCTCGCCGAGCCCCAGGTCCCGGGCGGTGTCGATGAGCGGGTCCCCGGCGTCGTCGCCGGCAGAGAGCCCACCCTGGTCGCGCCAGACCTGCTCGGCGACCCGGTAGAAGACGGTGTCGCAGGAGACCTTGATCGCCTCGCGCCAGGTGATCATCCCGAACGCGCGCGACTCGTAGTTGTTGAAGATCCGGTCGCCGATCCGGTGCGACGAGGTGCAGTTGACCCTGTCGTCGAGGTCGGTCCCCGCAGCCACGGCTCCGGGCAGGGTGACGGCCTTGAAGGTCGAGGCAGGCGGCTGCGCCACTCCGGTCACTCGGTCGATGAGCGGACTGCGGTCCCCCTCCGTGAGCTCCTCGTAGCGCTCTTGCGTGACTCCCTCGGACCAGACGGACGGGTCATAGGTGGGCACGCTCGCGGAGGCGACGACGCCCCCGTCGCGCAGGTCGAGGACCACGGCTGCTGCGCTGTCGGCGCGGTGCCCACGATCACGGGCTCGCTGCACACCGTCAGCGAGCGCGGCCTCGCTCGCCCGCTGCACCGACAGGTCGAGGGTGGTCACGAGGTCGGACCCGGCCACCGGCTCGGTGCGGCTCGTCTCCTCGACAGCGACCCCGCGCGCGTCGACGCGCACCTCGCTGTGGCCGGGGGTGCCGCGCAGCAGCTCGTCGTACTGACGCTCCAGACCGGCAGCACCGACGAGGTCGGCGTCGGTGATCGCGCCGTCGGAGGCCTCGATGGTCTGCGCATCAGGGCGGGTGAGGTAGCCGGTCGTCTGCGGGGCACCACCCCCCTTCGCGGCGGGATAGGAGCGCACCGGCTGGCTGGTCACGGCCACACCGGGGTAGCGCTCGGGGCGCTCGGTCAGGGTGGCGGCAGCCGCCGGGTCCACGTCGACGGCGATGGGCACCGGGACCAGGGAAGAGCCCGCCCAGCAGTCCGGCGGGTCAGCGGCCCCGGGCGCGCCGCACAGGGTGGTGCGTCCCCACACACGGGCGAAGGGGAGGTCCAGCGCCGAGGCCAGGCGGCGCACCGTGGCCCGTCCCCCGTCCTCGGCATCAGCGAGTGATCGACGGTCGATGGTGACATCGGTGCGCACGGCGTTGTCCACGATCGGTCGGCCGTCTCGGTCGAGGATGCGCCCTCGCAACGCAGGAAGGGCGACGCGCGAGGCACCCGGGAGGGCCACCCGATCGTCGCCTGCGGGGTGGTCGGTGAGCTGCAGCTGACCCAGACGTCCGACGAGGACGCCGGCGAGCAGCAGGAGGACGACGAGCGAGGCGAGCATGCGCGCCTGCAGCCGCGGGGCCCGGCGCCTCACGCCCACCGCCTCCGCACCAGTTCGGCCTCGATGCGCTCGACGACCCCGACCAGCACCAGCCCGAGAGTGGCGGTGGCCAGGACCTGCCAGGCCAGAGGTCCCCACGCGACGGGTCGGGCACTGGCCAGGTCGATCAGGATCGGGGCTGCCCGGGTGACGAGGACAGCGACAGCGACGACGGGGACCGGCCACCACCAAGGGTGACCGGCACGCCGGTGGGCGGTCCCGGCGATCCAGCCGGCCGCGGCATATCCCAGGGCGGAGAGCCCGAGCGGTACGGCGACAGGTGGCGCGAGGTCGAGGAGCCACCCGCCCAGGAGGCCGCTGAGCGCGCCGGCACCCGGTCCGGCGGAGAGCGCGACCCCGACGACGACGATGACGATGAAGTCGGGCGGTGCGAGTACCCCGCGCGTCCCCAGGGCGAGGACCACGACGAGCGCGGCCACCAGGAGCAGCAGTCGCACCGGCCAGCGCAGACCGGTCATGAGGTGCGCTTCGTCGTACGAGCGGGTCCGGTGATCACGGCCACGACGTCGACGGTGGCCAGGTCCACGGCCGGCTCGACGACCGCAGTGTCGGTGAGTGCCCCGGGTGCCTTGGCGACTCGGCTGATCGTGCCGACGCGGACGCCGGGGGGATAGGGGCGAGCACCGGGGCTGCCGAGGGTGGTGACCTCGTCCCCCGGCGCCACGCGGTCCCGGGTCAGCTGGGTGAGGACGAGCTCGTCCGCCGCATGGGCGGTGGTGGGGTCCGACCCCGAGAGGGTGCCGATGACTCCCCGTGTCCCCGTGCGCACACCGACACCGGAGTCGCCCGCGCCGATGACCTCGACATCCGCGCTCCACTCCCCCACCGAGACGACCCGACCGACGAGACCACCGGGAGCGATGACGGCGCTGTCGGCGCGCACGCCGTCACGACGTCCGACATCGAGGGTGATCCGCTCCGGGCCCGATGCCCCTGCGCGGTCGAGCGCCACGACACGAGCGCTGACGCTCGGGAGGTCGCCGGTGTCGAGGCCGGCGGCCTGACCCTCGGTGCGCTGTCGGTCCCGCAGCCGGCGCACCTCCTCCGCCAGGGCGATGTTGTCCCGCTTGAGCCGGTCACTCTCATCGCCGCGTGGGGCGACCAGACGCTCCACCGGGCCGAGGACCGCGTCCCCGACCCCGCGGACCGGGCCGAGCGGTGCGCCGGCGACGTCAGCGAGCAGGACGAGCAGGGTGAGGACCAGCAGGACCGGCAGGATGCGGCGACGCATCAGAACCGGTGCCCGTCGACCAGGACGGGCTGCAGGGCGGCGAAGTCGTCGACGCAGCGGCCGGCGCCGCGCACCACGGCACGAAGGGGGGCTTCGGCCACCCGGACGGGGACCCCGAGCTCGTGCCGCAGCCGCGCATCGAGACCGCGCAGCAGCGCGCCGCCACCGGTGAGGGTGATGCCTCGCTCGAGGACGTCGCCAGCCAGCTCCGGCGGGCACCGGTCGAGGACATCGCGCACGAGGCCGACGATCTCCCCGACGGGTCGCGAGATCGCCCGACGGATCTCGGCGGAGCCGACGTCGACGGTCTTGGGCAGGCCCGTGACGAGGTCACGACCACGCACCCGGGTGGTGGCCTCCCGCGCGAGCGGGAAGGCGGAGCCCACCTCGACCTTGATGTGCTCGGCGCTGCGCTCCCCCAGCAGCAGCGAGAGATTGCGCCGCACGTGCTCGGCGATCGCGTCGTCGACGGCGTCGCCCGCGGTGCGGGTGCTGCGTGAGGCGACGATCCCGCCCAGGGCGATCACGGCGACATCGGTCGAGCCACCGCCGATGTCGACGACCATCGAGGCCTGGGTGTCGGTCACGGGCAGCCCGGCTCCGATGGCGGCGACCATGGGCTCCTCGACGAGGTAGAC
>JAKDKQ010000180.1 GCA_030453295.1 Janibacter sp. | reverse complement strand
CAGGCGCAGTCACCGGTGGGCCGTCGGACTCGGGTGCTCGTCTGGCTCCCGAGCATCGCCGAGCTGCTCACGCACCACCCCAACAACCTCACCCAGATCATCCGCTGGGCCACATCCGGGAGCGGTCAGCCCATCGGCATCGTCGAGGGAGCAAAGAATCTCAGCCAGGACCTGGCGCGATGAGGGATACTGCTCACCTCCTCCCGCCTGCCTGAGTGGCCGCTGGCCCCCTTCTGGGTGATCACCTGGCTGCCGGTGGCTGCCTTCACCTGGGCCGCTCTCAGCTGGCGCGGCCTCGCATATCTCGACGCCGCGACGCCTCACCTGCCCGCCAAGATCGCCCTGCCCCTCGGGGGCGGTCTCGTCGCTGGCGCAGTGGCGGCTGCAGCCCTCGTCGTACAGCCCAACTGGACCGAGATGGACTCGATGCAGCAGGTCGCTCGCGTGGCGGGCGATGACCTCGGTGCGGGCGAGGGCAGGGCCGTCCAGATCAACGGGCTCGGCTTGGTCCCCACCCTCGGCGCCAGCCCGGCGGTGGCGTGGCAGGCCCACCGGCAAGGCTGGGAGCCGCACTACCTGACGCCGTGGCGCTTCCCGGAACACGCCGAGCACCTCTGGGGCGCAAGCGCGCCCGAGGGCACAGAGCGGCTCTCCATCACCGTCAGCACCGAGCCGGATCTCGTCAAGGGCATGTCAGCCGCTGCTCAGGAAGTGGGCATCATCCGTATGCCGCACAGGGAGGGTGAGCTCGGGGTCTATCGTGAGCGCGGCGACTGACGACAAGGAGACGCCGTGGACTTCATCGGTGCGGGCACCGTGATCAACGTGCTCGCGGTCATCGCCGGCGCACTGCTCGGCATGGCCATCGGCGGCCGTCTCCCCGACCACACCCGTGAGGTCGTCACAGACTGCCTGGGCTTGGTGACCCTGCTCATGGCCGGCTTGTCGGTCGTGGACGTCACCTCCCCGGCGCTGGCCTCGGCGGTCGGATCCGGCGCCCCCGTCCTCATCGTGCTGGGGTCGCTGATCATCGGCAGCGTCGTGGGTTCACTGCTCGGCGTTGAGCGGTGGCTGGGCTCACTCGCCGGGCGGATCCAGTCCGTCGTCGGTACCGCCCGCAATGACGCCGACTCGCGGGAGCGCTTCATCGAGGGCTGGCTTACCGCGAGCCTGCTCTTTTGCGTCGGCCCGCTAACCATCCTCGGCTCGCTCGACGACGGGCTGGGTCGTGGCATCGACAAGCTGGCGCTCAAGTCGGTCCTCGACGGCTTCGCGGCGCTCGCCTTCGCGTCCACCTTCGGGGTGGGTGTGCTGCTCTCGGCCGTGAGCGTGGCCGTCATCCAGGGCTCACTGACGATCGTGGGAGTCGGGCTCGGCGCCCTGCTGCCCGAGGCCCACATCGCTGCCCTGACGGCAACCGGTGGGCTGGTCCTCGTCGGGATCGCGTTGCGGCTGCTGCAGATCCGTCAGATCCCGGTCGGCGACATGCTGCCGGCGCTGATCATCGCGCCCGTGCTCACCCAGCTGGTCATCGCGCTGGGCTGAGACTGATCAGGCGGTGAAGCTGCTCAGGCCTTGTCCATCCCGGCCACGACGGCGTCGGCCACCTCGCGCATGCCCAGGCGACGGTCCATGGCCGTCTTCTGGATCCAGCGGAAGGCTTCGGCCTCGGTGATCTTCAGCTTCTTCATCAGCACACCCTTGGCCTTCTCCACAGCCTTGCGAGTCTCCAGGCGCTCGCCGAGGTCGGCGACCTCCGACTCGAGTGCCTTGACCTCGGCCCAGCGGGACGTGGCCACCTCGATGGCCGGCGTGACGTCGGAGACGGTGAAGGGCTTGACGATGTAGGCCATGACACCCGCGTCACGGGCTCGCTCGACGAGCTCCTTCTGCGAGAAGGCGGTCAGCATGATGACCGGGCAGATGCGCTTCTCGCCGATGGTCTCGGCCGCCGTCAGGCCGTCCATGACGGGCATCTTGACGTCCATGATGATGAGGTCGGGACGCAGGGAGTCGGCGAGCGAAACCGCTTCTTCACCGTTGCTGGCCTGACCGACCACCTCGTATCCGGCGTCGGTGAGCATCTCGGCCAGGTCGAGGCGGATGAGCGCCTCGTCCTCGGCGAGCAGTACCCGCAGGCCCTGGTGGCTCTCGGTGTCCGCCGTCATGTCCATCCTCCGTCGTTGGTACGTGTCTGGTGCCGAGGGCGGGACTTGAACCCGCACGCCCTTTCGAGCAGAGCATTTTGAGTGCTCCGTGTCTGCCATTCCACCACCCCGGCCGGAGTGCGCCGCAAGCATACCGACCGAAGGGGGTGATCCCCGACTCAGCCCATCCCACCGGGCAGAGCGCCGACCGAGTCGTCGGGTACATCCTCCCCCTCGTGGCCGTAGGCGACGGTCGTCTTGTTCTTGGCATCGCCGATGCGGTGCACGCGCAGCGCATTGGTGGAGCCCGGGACACCCGGAGGTGAGCCGGCGACGATGACCACCAGATCGCCCTCCTTGCACCAGCCCAGCGCGAGCAGCTGCTCGTCGACCATGAGGGCGTACTGGTCCGTGTGGGTCACCGCACCGGTGAGGAAGGTCTGCATGCCCCAGACGAGGGAGAGCTGGGACCTGGTGTCCTGCACGGGCGAGAAGGCGAGCATCGGCAGACCCGAGCGCACCTGTGCGAGCCGGCGAGCCGACCCACCCAGCTGGGTGAAGGCGATGAGGTACTTGACCCCGAGCGCCTCCCCCACCTCGGCCGCGGCGGCCGCGATGACCCCGCCCTGGCTCGTGGGCGGGCTCATGAGAGCGCGTATGCGGCTGAGGCCCTCCTCCTCGGTGGTCTCGATGATCTTGGACATCGTCTTGATGACCTCGATGGGGAACTTGCCGACGGCGGTCTCCCCCGAGAGCATGAGCGCATCTGCGCCGTCGAGCACGGCGTTGGCGGCGTCCGAGGCCTCAGCGCGGGTCGGTCGGGAGTTCTCGATCATGGACTCGAGCACCTGCGTCGCGACGATGACCGGCTTGGCCTTTTGCCGGCACATCTCCACGGCCCGCTTCTGCACGAGCGGCACCTCCTCGAGCGGCAGCTCGACGCCGAGGTCACCGCGGGCGACCATGATGCCGTCGAAGGCGTCGATGATCTCCTCGAGCGCGGCGACGGCCTGCGGCTTCTCGATCTTGGCGATCACGGGCAGCCGGACACCAACCTCGTCCATGATCTCGTGCACCCGGGTGATGTCCTCGGCCGAGCGCACGAAGCTCAGGGCGATGTAGTCCGCCCGCAGACCGAGAGCCCACCGCAGGTCCTGCTCGTCCTTGTCGGACAACGCCGGCGCGCTCACCGTGGCACCCGGCAGGTTGATCCCCTTGTTGTCGGACAGCGGGCCTCCGTAGACGACGACGCACCGGACATCGGTCTCATCGACGTCATGCACGGCCAGCGTGATCTTGCCGTCGTCGACGAGGATCGTGTCCCCTGCACTCACGTCACCCGCCAGTCCCGGATAGGTCGTCCCAACGACCTCTGCGTCTCCCGGGACATCGCGCGTGGTGATGGTGAAGTGGTCACCGGCGGCCAGGACGATGGGACCGCTGGCGAAGCGACCGGTGCGGATCTTGGGGCCCTGCAGATCGACGAGCACGCCGACGGCGTGGCCGGTCTCGTCGCTGGCAGCGCGCACGCTGCGGTAGTTGGCCTCATGGACGGCGTACTCGCCGTGTGAGAGGTTCAGCCGGGCGACATCCATCCCCGCCGACACGAGCTCGCGGATGCGCTCGGGGGTTGAGGTGGAGGGGCCGAGGGTGGAGACGATCTTGGCACGTCGCATGGTTCCACCCTATGACGATGACGAAGGGGGGCGTGACCAGGTTCGCGGTCACACCCCCCTCCTCGAGCGCTGCTCAGACCACCAGCGGCCGATCCGTCGGGTTGATCGGCCGGGGCAGCTGCGAGCGGCCCATGAGGAAGGCGTCCACGCCGTTGGCGGCGGCGCGCCCTTCGGCGATGGCCCACACGATGAGCGACTGACCGCGACCGGCGTCGCCGGCGACGAAGACACCGGAGACGCCCGTCTGGTAGTCCTTGCCACGCGCGATGTTGGATCGCTCATCGGTGTCCAGACCCAGCTGGGCGACGACGCCCTCGGGTTGCGGACCGAGGAAGCCCATCGCGAGCAGCACCAGCTGTGCCGGCAGGACACGCTCGCTCCCCTCGACCGGCTCGAAGCCACTGTCGCCGCGGGCCACCTCGGTCAGACGCAGACCGGAGACCTTGCCGTCCTCGTCCCCGACGATCTCGGTGGTGGAGACGGCGTAGACGCGGTCCCCCCCCTCCTCGTGCGCGGAGGCAACGCGAAAGAGCATCGGGTAGGTCGGCCAGGGCTGGTTGTCCGGGCGGTCCTGCGTCGGCTGGGGCATGATCTCCAGGCTCGTGACCGACTTCGCGCCCTGACGGATCGAGGTCCCGAGGCAGTCGGCGCCGGTGTCACCGCCACCGATGATGATGACGTCCTTGCCCTCGGCCGTGACCTGGCCCTCAACCTCTTCGCCGAGCGCGACCCGGTTGGCCGGAGGCAGGAAGTCCATGGCCTGGTGGATGCCATCGAGCTCCCGGCCCGGGACGGGGAGGTCACGCGGGACGGTCGAGCCGATGGCCAGGACGACCGCGTCGTACCGGTCGCGCAGCTGCTGACCGGTGATCTCGGTGCCGATGTCGACGCCGGAGCGGAAGCGGGTGCCCTCGGCCTTCATCTGCTGGATGCGGCGGTCGACGATCCGCTTCTCCA
>JAKDKQ010000179.1 GCA_030453295.1 Janibacter sp. | reverse complement strand
GCCCGGGCTGGTTCACCGGGGCTCTGTGGATCCGCGGCCGATCTAACGGCAACCCAAGAAGATTAGCAGCGCGCGTCTCCCCTGCCCTAATCCATGGACGAAGGGGGCACCGGACCACCCGTGAGGTGGGCCGGCGAGCCTCGATCGTCATCACGGCTTGGCCTCGATCACCATGTGGAAATCGGACGTGGACGCCTTGCGGATGCCCTGGTAGCCGGCCTCCTCGAGCACCTTGCGCAGACGTGCCTCACCGGCCTGGGACCCCAGCGCCAGTCCCACCGGCTGAGAGAGCGAATTCGGTGTGCACAGGAAGGTCGAGGCCGCGAAGTTGATCGCCGCCATCGGCGCAGTCGCCAAGGTCGTCGCCAAGTCGTCGCCCGCCATCGGCTCCACGAGGACGAGTGTGCCGTCCTCGGCGAGCGCCTGCCGTGCGTGCAGCCCGGCCCCGACCGGATCCCCGAGGTCGTGGAAGGCGTCGAAGAAGGTGATGACGTCGACGTCCTGGTCGCGATAGCCGTGGCAGTGACCGATCTCGAACCGGACGCGCTCGGACACCCCGGCATCCGCAGCTCTGCGACGTGCCGTCTCGACAGAGGCTGGGTGCACGTCGTAGCCCACGAACTCCGACGCCGGATAGGCGGCGGCCATGAGGATGACCGGGACCCCGCGTCCACATCCGACGTCGACGACGCGCGCACCGGCAGTGAGCTTCTCGTGCACCCCGGACAGTGCCGGGATCCACTCCGGGACGAGGTTCGTGCGGTAGCCGACACCGAAGAACCGCTCGACCGACTCGAAGGTCGCCGGGTCCTGCGCGCTCCACGGGATGCCCTCCCCCGTGCGGAAGGCGTCGAGGAGCTCATCGGTGCGACGGTGCAGCCCGCTGATCAGCGGAGCCGCCCCGATCATCGAGGCCGGAGACTCGTCGGACGCAAGCACCGCAGCGTGCTCGGACGGCAGCCTGAACGTGCCGGACTCCGGGTCGAATCTGACGAATCCGACCGCCGCCTGCTGGGCCAGCCACTCACGGACGTAGCGCTCGCTCGTCCCGGTGGCACCTGCCAGCTGCCCAGGCGTGGCGGGAGCCCCGTCTGCCAGGGCGGCGTAGAGACCCAACCGGTCACCCACGACCATCATCGCTGCGGTGGCGCCGCCGGTGAGCATCGCACCCACCTGCTGCGCGAAGGCGACCACGCGCTCCATGTCAATCGTCGTCGTTGTCATGATTCCTCCTCGAAGTTGTTCGTCCCGTCATCGTGACCGCGCAGGCATTCATGGGACTTTCACCGCCCTTTCGGGCATTGTTGACGCAATGCCCGACCTTCGACTCGGTGTGCTCGGACCGTTGGAGGCCCGCCGCGGCGGTCACCAGCTGCGAGTACCCCCCGGTCGGAGACAGGCGGTGCTCGCCGCTCTCCTCGTCCATCGGGGCAACACGGTGTCGGCCGATGCCCTGATCGAGGCAGCCTGGGGCGAGGTCCAGCCTCACCATCCGCACACGGCGCTGCACACGGTGCTGTCCCGGCTACGTGCCCTGCTCGGCGACGGTGTCGTCGAGCACGACGCTCGGGGGTACCGGCTGTCCCCACCTCCCGGGATGCTCGACTCTGACGACTTCGAGGAGCTGCTCCGGTGTGCCGCGTCCAGCGAGGCGGCCGAGGCACGGGACCTGCTCACGCGCGCGCTGGCACTGTGGCGAGGGTCGGCCTACGAAGGCCTGGCCGACTCCCCCGTCGTCAGAGCCGAGGCTGCTCGTCTGGACGGGCTCAGGATGGATGCCGTCGAGGCGCACGCCACGGCGTGCATCGACTGCGGTCACCCGGACGCGGCGATCCTTCCGCTCGAGAGACTGCTGGCCGAAGAGCCCTTCCGGGAGCACGCGACGGAGGTCCTGCTGCGGGCTCTGCACCACGCCGGGCGACGAGCCGACGCACTCGCTCGCTTCGACGATCACCGCCGCGTCCTCGCTGACGAGCTCGGGCTGACCCCCTCCCCGGCAGTGCTTGAAGTCCGGGACCAACTCCTCACCCCGGGGCACGCGCCGCGAGCTGAACGGCAGCCGGAGCTCCCGGCGTGGTTGGACACCTCGACCTCCTTCATCGGCCGGGAGGACGAGCTCGCCGACCTCGTCCGGATGGTGACGACGGATCGACTGACCGTCGTCACGGGCCCCGGTGGCGTCGGCAAGTCCCGTCTCGCCGCCGAGTCCTTGCCGACCCTCCACCACCAGCTCGGGCTCCCCGTCGTCGTCATCGAACTTGCCGAGACTCCCGACGGGCACGTGTCAGCCGTCCTCGCCGACGGCCTCGGGCTCCGGGGGCGCACGGGTGCGGGCACGGACGATCTGGTGGAGTACCTCGTCGGCGCGCCTCATCTCGTCGTCCTCGACACGTGCGAGCACCTGCTGGAGGAAATCCGGCCACTCCTCACCGTGCTCGTCCGCAGGTGTCGCGGGGCGCGGTTCCTGGCCACCAGCCGCCATCGTCTGGGCGTGGCGTCCGAGCGCCTGCTGCCCCTGGCGCCCCTACGCGTTCCTCCGCCCGGGGCCGGTCCCGACGACCAGCTGGCCTCCGCCGCCGTACGTCTCCTCACGGACCGTGTCCGCAGGCTCCGACCCGCCTTCGTCGTGACGGCCCACAACGTGCAGGACGTCGTGCTGATGTGTCGGCAGGTCGACGGCCTGCCCCTCGGTCTGGAGCTCGCGGCGTCCCGGGTCGCCACGGTCGGCGCGGCCGAGCTGCTCGACCTCGGCCCGGGCCTCGACGAGGTCGTGGCGTGGTCCTACCGGCTGCTCGGCGAGGGAGACCGCGACCTGCTGGCGATTTTGTCCGTCTTTCCCGGGGAGTTCACCCTCGCCTCGGTCCGTGGCGTGACCGCCCACCTGGTCGGGTGGTCGGACGACCCGCGGGCCAGCCTGGTGGAGCTCAGCGAGTCCTCGCTCGTGGAGAGTCGGGTCGAGGGCCGCGTGGTGAGGTACCGGCTGCTGGACACCGTGCGCGCCCACGCCGCAGCGCGTCTCGCCTCGCAGGGCCGCCAGGAGGACGCCCGGCTCGCGCACGCCGCCTGGGTCCGGGCCGTGGTGGCCGACGTCGCCGCCGACTGGTCCCGGCTCGACGGCGCCGTGATCGCAGGACGCCTGACGGAGCACTCGAGCGAGATCCTCACCGCCATGGGGTGGTCGCTGGCCGTTGATCGCCTCGACCTGGCCACAGCAATCGGCGCCTCGGTCGCCCGATGCCTGCACTGGGTGCCCGGGCCGCGGCTGCGTGACCTGATCGTCGAGGTCGCCGAGCGCGCAGCGCTGCACCCGGAGCCAGACATGGCGGGTGGCATCGCGGCCGGCGCCTTCTTCGCTGCCGAGAGAGGGGACGGTGACCGGGCCAAGGCGCTGGCACACACCGCACTGCGGGCGCAGGGACCTGCCGAGGCCGCCCACATGGCGTGGCTGGCCCTCGGCGTCGAGGCCATGTACTCGGGAGAGTTCGAGGTCGCGTCCCAGTGGTTCAACCGGCTGGTCGACAGCACACCCTTCGCCGTGGAATGGCACACCTCGCTGGCCCTGATCGCCTGCTACACGGATGACCTCACCCTGGCACGGGAGCACCTCGGCATCGCGCTCGCGGGAGCACCGTCAGCAGCTGACTCCTCCCGTGCCTTCGCCTGGTACGCCGCCGGTGAGGTCGCTGCGCGGACCGACCCGGCGCAGGGCGCACAGCTGCTCACCGCGGCAGCGACAGAAGCGCGGCGCGTCGGCGCTGAACAGGTGCAACGGGTCTCGGACGTCGCTCTCTTCGCGCTGCTGGTGCGCATCGACCAGGACGAGCAGGCATTCCAGCTGGGCGCCCGCCTGCTCGGCGACCTGCGGCGTGGGGGCGCTTGGGCGCAGACGTGGACGACGACGCGGATCGCGGCCGAGCTGTTGGCGGGCGCGGGGAGGCCGGCGGATGCCGCCTTCCTCCTCGGGGCCGCCACGGCGGCCCCCTCCGCCCCTCCACCTGTCGGTCTGGACATCGACCGGTATGCCACCCTGGAAGGCCACCTGTCCCGGGTGTTGGGGCCGGCGATGCGCGAGCGCATCAGCGCCATGGCCGCGAGCACACCCCGCGCGCAGGTGGTCACCCGCGCCCAGCGCACTCTGTCGGAGCTGGCCTCCGTCAGAGGTTGATCATGTGACCTGCGATGCCCTCGACGGCCTCCTTGACCGCCTCGGACAGCGTCGGGTGCGCGAAGACATTGCGCGCGACCTCGTCGGCCGTCAGGTCCCACTTCTGCGCGAGGGTGAGGACCGGCAGCAGCTCGGTGACGTCGGGGCCGATCATGTGGGCGCCGAGGATCTCGTTGTGCTCGGCGTCGGCGACGATCTTGACGAAACCGACGGCGTCGCCCAGACCCATCGCCTTGCCGTTGGCGGTGAAGGGGAAGGTCGCCGTCTTGACGTCGTAGCCCTTGTCCTTCGCCTGCTCCTCGGAGTATCCGAAGGACCCGATCTGCGGGTGGCAGTAGGTCGCGCGCGGGACGAAGTCGTACTCGACCGGCATCGTCTCGGCGCCGTTCATGTGCTCGGCGGCGACCACACCCTGGGCCTCGGCGACGTGGGCGAGCATCAGCTTGGCCGTGCAGTCACCGATGGCGTACACGTTGTCGACATTGGTGCGGCAGTACTCGTCGATGGCGATGGCGCCGCGCTCGGTGAGCTCGACCCCGATCGCGTCCAGGCCGAAGCCTTCGGTGCGGGGTGCGAAGCCGATCGCGGAGAGCAGCTTGTCCGCCTCGAGGACCTGGGCGTCGCCCCCCTTCG
>JAKDKQ010000178.1 GCA_030453295.1 Janibacter sp. | reverse complement strand
CAGGACTCGCTGGGGGCCGCCGTGGCCACCTCCGAGCAGCTCGGGCTGCCGGCGCTCGCGAGCGATGCCGGTGCCGCCTTCACCCAGTCCCTGCAGACCGCGGGACTCGTCGGTGGAGTGCTCATGCTCGTGGTGGCGGCGACCGTCTTCGTCCTGACCCCCAAGGGGACGGACATCGCGGGCACGACGCACTGAGCACCTGATCCGGCGGCGCGGGTAGCGTCCCGGCCATGAGCACCTCTCTGGAGCGGGCCCTGCAGGCCGCGCGACACGACGACTCCTCGGTGAGACAGCGGGCCGCCTTGTGGCTCGGCACCTACGGTGACGAGTCCATCGCTGATGAGCTCGTGTCACTGCTGGTCACCGAGCCGGACTTCTACGTCCGGGAGACGCTCACCTGGGCGGTGGTGACCCGCGCGGCGAGCACCTACCCGAGGCTCATCGACCACCTGTCCGACGGTGGCCCTGAGCGGGTGCAGGTGCTGCACGCACTGAGCAAGATCCGGGAGCCCGCCTCCGTCGCCGAGATCCTGCCGCTCGCCGATGACGAGGACGACGCGGTGGCTGCCAAGGCGTGGTGGGCGCTGGGTCGCATCGGGACCCCGGGAGCGGCCGCGGCCATCGTCGACCACCTGGGCGACGAGGACGAGTTCCGCCGCCGCGAGCTCACCCGAGCGTTGGAGCAGGCGGGTGAGGCCGCTGTCGCCGGGTTGGCCTCACGTCTGTCCGATCCAGAGCCGTCCGTGCGTCGGCATGCCGCCGAGGCGCTGCTGGGCATCGGTGACCCCGCCGCGCGCCCGGCCGCCGCAGAGCTCTTCCGCGTCGTCGAGGACGACGACAAGGAGGTCGTCCTGCCGGCCATCGAAGCGCTCGCAGAGCTCGACCTGCCCGAGGTCGACGACGTGCTGGTGCGCCTGCGCGACGGCGACGACGCCTGGCTGTCGATCACGGCCGGATGGCTGCTCACGGACCGCGCCGAGAGGCACTGAGCCGCATCGGATCACCGTCGTGGGCCCGTCGAGGTCAGAGGCGGTCCCACGACCGTCCGAGGAAGGCAGCGAGCTGGGTCGTCGGGCCCGCTCCTGTGGGGGCCTCGACCGGCACGTCGAAGGGCATCCCGGGGCCGCGCGGCGCCTCAGCGAGTGCGTGCTCACCGATGGCCCGGGCCTTGGCCACCAGGGCCGGGTCGGCCTCCGGGTCCTGCCCCGTGGCGACGGCCAGGTCCCAGCCGTGCGCCACGGTCTCCATGACGAAGCCGCCCAGCGCAGCCCCACCCGGCGCCGGACCCCACGGCGCGGTGAGGGTGGTGGTCAGGAGAGCGTCATCGGCCCACATGTCGAGGGCCACGCGGGCCTCCTCGAGGTAGCGCTGCCCGACGCCGTCCTCGTCGATGGCCACCTGCGAGGGCAGCTCGCGGGGGTTGCCACCCATGGCGACCGCAGCGACCTTGTCGGGGAGGGCAGCGATGTGCTGGAGCAGTCCGCGGACGTCGTACTCGGTGCAGGGTGTCGGGGCATCGAGCTGGTGGGGACGCACCGCGTCGATGAGACCGGCGACCCAGGTCTGGGCGGCGTCGAGATCGGGACGGAAGTCTGGCATCTGATCCATACTGATGATCGAACCCCTGACCGCCGACAGCGTCAACAACCCTGGAGGACCCGTGCCGGACATCGTCGTCACCGATCACGCCGACAAGGGCCGTTTCGAGGCCCATCAGGGTGTCGTGCTCGTCGGCTTCGCCGAGTACCAGCTCACGGACGACCTCTACGTCTTCACCCACACGCAGGTCGACCCTGCGCACGAGGGCAAGGGCGTCGGTGGGGCACTGGCCCGAGGCGCCCTGGACCGGGTGCGCGAGGAGGGGACGCGCAAGGTGCTCGCGGTCTGCCCCTTCATCGAGTCGTGGATGGCTCGCCACCCCGACTACGCGGACCTCAACCTGCGTGCGGCGAAGTCCGCCTCGCCTGACTGAGCGCTTGCCCTCACGCCGGTCGGCGCAGCTCGTCGGGCAGGTTCTCGAGCAGGCGCAGCCACACCTCTGACGAGGTCGGATAGCTCGGCACGGCGTGACGCAGGACGTGGACGGGGACCCGGCCGGTGATCGCCACGGTGGCAGCGTGCACGAGCTCCCCGACATCCGGCCCGACGAGGGTCGCTCCGAGCAGCAGGCGACTGTGCCGGTCGACGACGATCTGCGCGGTGCCGGACACGTCATCGCGCAGCAGGGCCGCACCGGCCACCCCGGCGAAGGGGGCCGACGCGACGACCACGTCGTGCCCGGCATCGCGGGCCTGCTCCTCGGTCATCCCGACGGATGCGACCTGCGGGTCCGTGAAGACCACCTGCGGCACCGGGGCGTCCTCGACGACGGCGGGTGCCGGCGCACCCGTCGCGGCGGCCGCGATCTGCGCCCCGACGACACGCGCCCGGTGTTTGCCCCAGTGGGTCAGCGGCGCGTCCCCGCTGGCGTCGCCGACAGCGTGGAGCCACCCGGGCAGACGCCCCTCCAGGACGTCCTCGGAGGTGAGGCCAACCGCCTCCAGCCCGACATCGTCCAGACGGGGCCGTCGACCGGTCGCGACGAGCACCTCGTCGGCCTCGACCGGTCCGGCGTCCGTCTCGACCGTGACCGGGCCACCGTGGACCCGGCCGACACCGGTGTCCTGCGGATCGGGTCGGGTGCAGCCGGTGCTCGACGTCGACAACCGGACGTCCACCCCCTTCGCCTGCAGGGAGTCGGCGATCTCGCGGGCGACGAAGGGCTCGAGCCCGGCCAGCAGCCGCTCGCCGCGCACGAGCATCGTGACCTGCGAGCCGATGGCGCTCATCCACGTGGCCGCCTCGCAGGCGACGACTCCACCGCCGATGACCAGGAGACGGTCGGGCACCTCGACGACGCCGGTCGCGTCGCGTGACCCCCACGGCCGCACGTCGGCGAAGGGAGCGGGGACGACGGGTTCGCTGCCCGTCGCGATGACCACGGCGTGCCGGGCACGCAGGCGCCGGGTGCCCTCGGGCTCGGTGACCTCGACGAGGCGCTCACCGACGAGCCGGCCGTGCCCGCGCACGGTCGTGATGCCCGTGTCGTGGGCCCACCGGACCTGCCCGCTGTCGTCATGTGCGGAGACCCAGGCATCACGTCGGGCCAGGAGCGCGTCGCGCTCGACCTCGGTGGGGCGCACCCCGGGCAGGTGACGCGTCGTGGCCGCGACGGCGATCGGCCGCAGGAGGGCCTTGCTCGGCATGCAGGCCCAGTACGAGCACTCGCCACCGAAGAGCTCGCCCTCCACGAGCACGGCGCTGAGGTCAGTGCCCTCCGTCGCGTACTGCGCCGCATTTTCTCCGACCGGGCCGCCGCCGATGACGACGATGTCGTACTCATCCGTCATGACTGCCGCCCCTCGAGCAGCGCGGTCTGACCAAACATCTCGGCCGTCGCTCGGGCGGTGGGCGTCCCGGCGTCGGGATCGGCGCCGTGCTCGAGCAGGACCGCGACCACCTCGGGCTCGGCCTTGAAGATCGCACCCGCGAGAGGGGTCTGTCCCCGGTCGTTGACCCGGTTGACGTCCGCCCCTCGACGGGCGAGCTCCCCGACGAGGCCGGCGTGACCGTGGTAGGCCGCGAGCATGAGCAGGGTGTTGCCCGCCGGGTCGGCGAGATCAACCGGAGCGCCCGCATCGACATAGGCCGCGATCCGCTCGCTCTGTCCCTCGCGGGTCCAGTCGAAGAGCTGGTGGGCCAGGTCGACGGCTGCCTCGTCAGGGGTGCGCTCGCTCATCCACACAGTCTGCCGGGGGAGCAGGGCACCCGCCAGCACCCGCCGCGGGCCCGGGGGTAGCGTCGACGCAACCGACCCGGAGGAGCGCGTGATGAGCGGTGTGGCCCAGGAGCTCGTGGTGGAGCACCACAGCATCGACGAGCGGCTTGCCGACTTCGTCGCCGGACTGGACGAAGGGGAGGTGCGGGCCGAGGCCTTCCGTGCGGCGGCCACCGAGCTCAAGCACCACATCTTTGTCGAGGAGGAGCATCTCTTCCCGCCGCTGCGTGCCGCCGGCATGATCCCTCCGGTGCTGGTGATGCTGCGTGAGCACGGCGAGATGTGGGGCGTGCTCGAGATGATCGAGGGCTTGCTGGCCGCGCCGTCCCCCGACGCCGCCGTCCTGCGGGAAGCCTGCGGGCGCCTGATGGGTCAGCTCGAGGCCCACAACCTCAAGGAGGAGCAGATCCTCTATCCCGCAGCCGACCAGACGCTCGCGCCGCAGGATCAGGAGAGCGTCTCGACCGCTCTCGTCGACGGGGACCTGCCCGGCGACTGGCGCGCGTCGATGGCTCCGCCTCGGTAGACGGCGCCGGCTCTGGGTCCGGGCTCAGGGGAGGGGAGCGCCCTTCATCAGTCGTGAGGCGTAGACATCGCCACACACCCTCTTCGTCGCACTCCACCAGCCCCAGGCCGGCCAGACCCGTCAGCACCTCCAGCATCGTGCGGCGCTGCGCAGTCGTGACCGACGACGTTGGAGACTGTGCTATCTGGCAGGCCAGAGCCAGCTCATCCATTGAGCCACCGGCAGGGGGCAGAGTCCGGAGCAGGGGCCAGGTCATCCTCGGTAGGCCCTTTGGGAGGTCGCTCGCCTTGGGGGTGTGAAGACGAGGTGGAGGGGTTTCCCACACACCCCCCACCCTGGGGATCTCAAACTCGAAACTCGAGGCCGCTCGTACGCGAGGGTCGAAGGCCTCGTGCAGGGTCCCGACCTGAGGTTGACCCCGTTCGGTGGACATCCTGATCGCCAGGCTTGCCCTGGCA
>JAKDKQ010000177.1 GCA_030453295.1 Janibacter sp. | reverse complement strand
TCGTGCGGCGGCGACCGGCCTCGCGGCCCTCGCGGCGGCGCTGCTTCTTGGCCTCCAGCCGGGTGCTGCCCTTGATCGACTGCACCTCGTTGCGGCGCGACTCGCGCACCCGGGTCGTGGTCCCGGGCGGGTCGTCCTGACCGCTGTTGCCACTGCCCCCGCCGTTACCGCCACCGCCACCGCTACCACCGCGACGGCGACGCCGGCGGCGACGCGAGCTCGAGCCGCCGTCGTCGTCGGAGTCGTTGGAGTCATCACCGTCGTCGGAGTCGTCCTCGGCGGAGGTGTCGTCAGCAGCGGCATCGTCGGTGCGCTCGTCCTGCCTGCCGCCGCGACCGCGCCCGCGGCCCCGGCTACGACCACGGCTGCTGGTGCCACCGGTGCCCGAGCTCTCCTGCGAGGAGTCGTCGGAGGACTCGGACGACGAGTCGTCATCGCTCGAGGACTGGTCATCGCTCGAGGAGTCGGTGTCGGACGCGGCGTTGCCGTCATCGGACGAGTCGGAGGAGTCTGAGGAGCGGTTGTTGCTGTTGCGGCCCCGGCCACCACGACGGCGGCGACGGCGCCCCCCTTCGCCCTGGGTGTTGTCGTCATCGGTGGAGTCGTCGGAGTCGGTGGTGTCGTCGTCGCCGTGGCCGCTGGCGCTGTCGTCGCTGACCTCGACGTCATCCGCGTCGTCGTCCTCGAGCTCTGGCTCGGGCTCCGGCTCGGGAGCGCGGCGACGGCGGGGCGGGGCCGAGACGGTGGTCGGCGGCTGGAAGAGCAGTCCGAAGGACGGGACGGCCGCAGCCGGCGCCTGTGCCTGGGTCTCCTCCTCGACGACGGCTTCGTTGTCGAGGGACTCGTCGATCTGGTGTTCGTTGTCGGTGGCCATGTGGCACCTCCTGCACCTCGACCGGATCCCGACACCGGCACCCTGAGGTGCAACCCGACCGCTGTGCGGCGTGGCGGGCGTCTCGCACCCGCGAAAAGATCCGTGTTGCCTCGGCGGGGCTCGCGCTGAGCGCGGCACCCCGTCAGGGCCGGCGTCGTCTCAGTCGGCGGCCAGTGGATCGGCCACGCTCTCGGTCTCGCTGCTCCAGATCCCCTGCGCCAGCCGGGTCGCCTTGGGCGACTGCGATGGCGCGAACGAGGTGGCAGCGGCGATCGCGCTGAGGACGTCGTCGGGGCGAACGGCAGGTGTGGTGTGCCGCACGACCATTGTCAGTATCGCACAACCGTCCGCGTTCACCCCCGTGACGGCCCGCTCGACCGGCCCGCGCGCGTCGTAGCTCTTCAACCCCTTCTTGAACATCCGCTCGACCTCGACGTGCTCCTGCGCCATGAACCCTGCGACGGCACGCTCCAGATCAGCCGGCTCGACGCCGGGAAACTCCAGCAGCCACCGGCTCGCCTGCAGGCGATCGGCCAGGGCGCCCGGCTGGGCGTCGACGACCGAGACGATGTCCAGCCCGTCGGGCAGTGCCGCGTCGAGCGCAGTGGCGACCGCGTCCGGGTCGACCAACTCCGTCACCGAGATCTCGAAGTACTCCGCCTCGCTGGCCGCGCCGGTCGCCGCGCCGTTGGCGTAGGAGATCTTGGGGTGGGGGTGGAAGCCCGCCGAGTAGGCCATCGGCACCCCGGAGCGACGCAGGGCCCGCTCGAGCGCCCGCCCGAAGTCACGGGTCGAGGAGTAGCGCAGCCGCCCGCGACGGGCGTACTGGATACGCAGCTTTTGCACCGCCGGGGGCGGGGGCGGACCTTCGGGAGTGCGTTGTGCGGCCATGCCGACAAGGGTAGGTGCTCCCCCTTCGCCCCACTCGGGTGGAGGTATACGCGCTAGTCATTTGTCGGCGCGCATACCTCCAATCAGGTGTGTCTGCGGCCGAGCAGCTCGACCAGGTGCACGCCGGTCCGCTGCGACAGGTCAGCGATCTGCGTCTGGCAGGAGAACCCGTCGGCGAGCACGACCGCGTCGGGTGAGGCCGCGGCGATGGCCGGGAGCAGCTGCTGCTCGGCGATCGTGACCGACACCTCGTAGTGGCCCAGCTCGACGCCGAAGTTGCCCGCCAGGCCGCAGCAGCCGCCGAGGCGCGTGACGGTCGCTCCGGTGCGCGCCAGCAGGGCCTCGTCGGCCGACCAGCTCATCACGGCGTGCTGGTGGCAGTGCGGCTGGGCGACGACCTCGGTGCCGGCGAGGTCGGGAGCGGCCCACCGGCCCTCGTCGATGGCGCTGGTGAGGATCTCGGCGACGGTGCGCACTCCCCCGGCCACCTGCCGAGCCACGGCGGAGTCGACGAGACGCGGCAGGTCGTGGCGCAGCGCCGCGGTGCAGCTCGGCTCCATGCCGACGACCGGGATCCCAGCGGCCACGACGGGCCCGAGGGCGCGCGCCGCGTCGTCGAGCGTCGCCCTGGCATCGTCGAGCTGGCCCGTGGAGATGAAGGTCAGGCCGCAGCACAGCGCCTCCTCCGGGACGAAGGGGGTGAACCCCGCCTCCCGCAGCAGGGCCACGGTGGCCCGCCCGACGTGGGGCGAGAAGTGATCGGTGAAGGAGTCGACGAAGAGGGCGACGGGGTGGTCGGTGCCGGCCGCCTGCGCGGCGGAGGCGATCATCCCTTCGTCCGTGGCCCAGGAGCGGAAGGTCGTCCGGGCGAAGCTGGGGATGCTGCGCCGAGGGTCGACGCCGGCCGCGGGCAGGGTGAGCTTCTTCAGCCCCGGCAGCGAGGTCATGGCATTGACCAGGCGGGGTGCCCGCGCGGCCAGGCGGGCCATCTGCGGCAGCCGGCCGAGCGTGTAGTGGCTGCGCGGGCGCAGGCGGCCCTTGTAGGTCTGGTGGAGCGCCTCGGACTTGTAGGTCGCCATGTCGACGCCGGTCGGGCAGTCGCTGGAGCAGCCCTTGCACGACAGACACAGGTCCAGGGCATCGTGGACCTCGGGCGAGCTCCAGCCGCCCGTGATCGTGGAGCCGTTGAGCATCTCCTGCAGGACGCGTGCCCGGCCGCGGGTCGAGTCCTTTTCCTCCCCCGTCGCGAGATAGCTCGGGCACATGACGGTGCTCGACGTGCCGGCAGCGCGGCACTTGCCGACGCCGGTGCACCGGTGCACGGCCTGGCTGAAGTCGCCGCCGTCCTCCGGGTAGCCGAAGGCGAGCGGGACGGCGACCTTGCGGGCCGCGGGGATACGGATATCGGCATCCACCGGCGCCGGGTCCACGAGGATCCCCGGGTTGAGCAGGTTGGTCGGGTCGAAGGCACGCTTGACCGCGCCGAAGAGCCCCATCGTCTCGGCGTCGTACATCCGAGGCAGGAGCGCCGAGCGGGCCCGGCCGTCGCCGTGCTCACCCGAGAGCGAGCCGCCGTGGGCTGCGACGAGGTCGGCCGCGTCCTCGACGAGCCGCCGGTAGCGATCGGTGGCGTCCGGGGCGTCGAGATCGACGTCGAGACGGATGTGCAGGCAGCCGTCGCCGAAGTGGCCGTAGGGCAGACCCTGCACGTCGTGCTCCTCGAGCAGGGCGTCGAAGGCCCGCAGGTAGTCCCCCAGGCGCGCCGGCGGGACGGCGGCGTCCTCCCAGCCGGCGTGGGCCGGGCGATCGCGCGGTGAGCGTGCGGACAGGCCGGCGCCGTCCTCGCGGATCTTCCACAGCGCCCGGGCGTGCGCCGGGTCGGTGACGACGAGGGAGTCGGTGTGCTCGATCTCGCGACGGACCCGCTCCGCGGCGGCGTGGGCAGCAGCGGCATCCTCGCCGGGGACCTCGACGAGCATCCACGCAGCGCCACGCGGCAGGTCGGGCACGGCGTGCTCACCGCGGCGGGTGCGCACGATGTCGACGATGCGCGAGTCGATGCCCTCGGCGGCGACGGCGCCCAGTCCCTTGAGCAGGTGGGCGACATCGCCGGCGGCATAGATGTCGGGGAAGCCGAGGACGACCAGGGAGGTCGCCGGCGGGTCGGTCACCAGGCGGACGCGGGCCTGCGTGACGACCGCGAGTGTCCCCTCGGAGCCGATGAGCATGCGGCCGATGTCCCGGCCGCGCTCCGGGGCGAGGTGCTCCAGTGCGTAGCCGGAGACCTGCCGCCCGAAGGTGCCGAACTTGGTCCGCACGGTGTCGAGGTGGTCGTCGGTCAGCTGGGTCAGTCGGGCGACGAGGGCGTCGTCACCGGTGAGCGAAGGGAGTCCCCCCGCCACTCCGGTCGTCGCCGTCAGCTGCGTGCCGGCTGCCGTCAGCAGGTCCATGCCGACGATGTTGTCGCTGGTGCGGCCGTAGCCGAGCGCCCGGTTGCCGCACGCGTTGTTGCCGATCATGCCGCCGACGGTGCACCGGGTGTGGCTGCTCGGGTCGGGGCCGAAGCGCAGGCCGATCTCGCGGGCCCGTGCCTGCAGGGTGGCGTGGATGGTGCCCGCCTCCACGAGGGCGGTCGCGCTCTCCCGGTCGACCTCGAGCACCCGACCCAGGTGGCGCGCGGTGTCGATGACGATGCCGGGTCCGACCGCGTTGCCGGCACACGAGGTACCCGCGCCGCGGGCGGTGATCGGGATGCCGAGCTCGCGGGCGACGGACAGGGTCGCGGCGATCTCGTCGGTGTGCCGCGGGAAGACCACCGCTCGCGGTGGGACGCGGTAGATGCCGGCATCACTGGCGTACATGCCGATCGTCAGTGCATCCGTGCGGGCGTCGGCCACGCCCTCGCGGTGCAGGGCCTCGGTGAGCAGCGTGGGCGACGAGGTCATGAGGGGCATTGTCCCCCTTCGTCGTTGACGCAGGGGGCAGGGTCTCGCAGTGCGGCTGCTACCCGCGGATGAACCACGGGATGACCACGAGGACGAGCGCCAGCAGGCCGATCAGCCC
>JAKDKQ010000176.1 GCA_030453295.1 Janibacter sp. | reverse complement strand
CACCGGCCCCTCATGGCCGACCTCGGCGTCCGCGCCTAGGGTCCCACCTGACTACCCTGCAGTCATGCACCCCGACCCGTGCCCGTGCGGCTCCGGCCGCCTCCTCGACGCCTGCTGTCGGCCCTTGCTGGCCGCCGAGAGCCAGGCCGTGACGGCCGAGGAGCTCATGCGCAGCCGGTACACCGCCCATGTCTACGGCAACGCCGAGCACCTGTGGCGCACCTGGGACGGTCGCACCCGGCCCGCAGAGGTACATCTCGACGACACCCGCTGGCTCGGTCTCGAGGTCCGCGAGGTCGTCGACGGCGGCTCGCAGGACGTGACGGGCGTCGTCGACTTCGTCGCGAGGTACGAAGGGGGCCAGCTCGCCGAGCGCAGCGAGTTCTCCCGTCGGGGTGGCCGCTGGTTCTACACGAAGGAGATCTGATGACCGAGGTCCGCTACACCGTCAACGAGGGCATCGCGACGATCACGCTCGATGCCCCTGAGCGTCGCAATGCGCTGTCCGTCGAGATGTCCCGCGAGCTGATCGACGCCGCCCGCACCGCCGAAGGAGACGACGCCGTCGGGGCCGTCATCGTCACCGGCGGGCAGCACTTCTGCGCCGGTGCCGTCCGGGGGGTCCTCGCGGACGTCGGGCGGGACCCGGTGGAGGACACGGCCTACCGCGGCCTCGAGACGGTCTACTCGGCCTTCACGACGATCGGCACGATCGGGCTGCCGACCATCGCCGCTGTGCGCGGTGCCGCCGTCGGCGCCGGGCTGAACCTGGCGATGGCCACCGACCTGCGCATCGTCTCCACGACCGCACGGCTGCTCCCCGGCTTCGCCCAGATCGGGATCCACCCCGGCGGCGGCCACCTGTCCCTGCTGCACCGGACGGCCGGTCGCGAGACCGCTGCGGCCATGGGGCTCTTCGGCGAGGAGGTCCGCGGAGACCAAGCGGTCGAGCGTGGCCTCGCATGGGCCGCGGTCGATGACGCATCCGTGGAGCAGACGGCGCGCGACACCGCAGCCAGGGTGGCCGCCGACCCGCAGCTGGCCCGCCGACTCGTGCAGAGCTTCCGCCGGCAGACCGCTCCCGGCGGCCTGCCCTGGGAGGTCGCCGTCGAGGTCGAGCGCTCCCCGCAGATGTGGTCGTTGCGTCGCAAGCACGAGGGCTGAGTCACGCATGAGCCGGCTCGGGCTCGCTCCCGCGACAGCGCTGGCCTGGACCCCGCTCAGTGGGGCTGCCCGATGTCCTTCAGCAGGTCGATGAACCAGTCGACGGTGGGGTCGAAGGTGCCGCCGCCGGCGATGCGGTCGAACTCGATGACCCGCAGCTCGTCGCCGCGCTCCTGGTCCTGACCGACGACGCCGGACCGGCCGTCCAGAGCGGCCGAGACCGCCAGCTCGGTGCAGCGCGCGATGAGGGCGAGGTCCTCGTCGTTGGGAGCGGCCGCGCGGGCGAAGTAGCCCGACTTCCACACCTTCGACTTGTCCGCAGCGATCCGCTCGGCGAAGCTCGATGCCAGGTACTCGCCGGGGTTGACCTCGTCGAGTCGGACGTGGCCGAAGGCATCGCGCGGCACCTCCTGACCCGCGGCCTCCATCGAGGCGACGATGTCGTCGACACCAGCGCCCTCGGCGACGAAGACGTTGACACAGCCGATCTCGTCCATGACCGTGCGCAGTCGCCGGCCTTCGGCCTCGAGGTCGATCTCGGACTCCGGCACGTAGACGGCGTGGATGTCCCAGCGGCGCGAGTCATTACCGATACCGGGCACGAACCGGCGGGTGGCCAGATCGTCCCGGTAGCGACGAGCGGTCTCGGCCGTCAACCATCCGCTGTGCCGCCCCATGACCTCGTGCACGATGAGCATGCGCGGGTTGGACGAGTGCTCCCCGATGACGTGCCGCGCGAAGAGCGCCCCCTGCTCGGCAGCGGTCCACGCACCGAGGCTCTGTCGGATCGGGATGATGTCGTTGTCGATGGTCTTGGGCAGTCCCACCACGCGCATCTCGTGGCCCTGGTCGATGAGGTGGGCGGCCAGGTCCGCGGCCGTGGTGTTGGTGTCGTCCCCGCCGATGGTGTGCAGCACGTCGACGCCGTCGGCCACCAGCTGATCCGCTGCGACGCGAAGGGGGTCGGCGCCGGGCGGGACGAGGCCACGCTGCTCGAGGTCGACGGCGTTGGTCAGCTTCACCCGGGAGTTGCCGAGGGGTGAGCCGCCGAAGGCGTGCAGACGCGCGGCGTGCACCCTGACCTCGTCGGTGACCTCGATGCTCCGACCGGTGAGCAGTCCCGCATATCCGTCGAGGTATCCGATGATCCGCACGTCAGGAGCCACCTGGCTGTACCGCTCGATGAGACCACCGACGGCAGAGGACAAGCACGGCGCCAGCCCACCCGCGGTGAGGAGCGCGACCGTCCGCACGCTCACTCCTGCTCAGGTGCGCACGGCTTTTGGATCGTCTCCGCAGGTCGGACATACGGCTTGACCTCGGGGACGGACGACGCCGGCTTGAGGCCGTCGTACCTGTTGCCGAGGACGAGCGAGACGCTCGCATCGGCCCGGTCATCCTTCTGCAGCTGCACCCCGGAGATCTGCTCGGCGAGCCGCTTGGCCGACCGCTGGCCCTCCGGGCCGAAGCGGATGATGGCCACCTCGTCCTCGAGGAAGCTCGTCTGGGGGTCATTGCCCGTCTTGCCGATCGTGAAGCCACGGTCCTTGAGGTCGCCAGCGGCATCCGAGGCCAGGCCTTCCTTCCACGTCGTGTTGTAGACGTTGACCGTGATCTCCGACGGCGCCGGCAGCGGCGGGGCGGGCTCGGAGACGAGCTTGTCGAAGCCATAGCCGAGGACCAGCTGGACGCTCTCGCCGGGACGGGCGTCGTTCCATGTCGTGGAGCCCGGGATCTGCTTCTGCAGCAGCAGGGCGTTGTCCCGCCCCTCCGAGCCGTAATAGATCGTGGCTGCGCCCTTGACGTAGACGGAGCTGTCGGCGTTGCCGACGGTGGCGATGTCGAAGTCACGCAGGGTCAGATCGCGAGCGACCTCAGTGCCGAGCCCGTCGGTGTCATTGCTGTTGAGCAGCGTGATCTCGAAGGAGTCCCGCGCCGGCGCCGGCACCGAGATCGGCTCACACGTCGTGGCCGGGGCACCGATGAGGCCCGTGCCGTAGGCGGTCGCCACGGTCGCGCTGCCGAGGATGAGTCCGGGGAGGGTGACGAAGAGCAGGAGTCGGCGGCGCCGCTGGCGTCGGTAGTGCGCCGCTGCCGCGCCTTCGAGCTCGTCGAAACCCACGACCCGGTACGAGATCGCCGTATCGTCCGAGTGCTCATCCACGTGCTGACCCCTGTCCTTCATCCGGCTCTTCCCCTACCACAAGTGTACGTGGCTCACAGAGTCACTCTGACCACACCAGTCACACAAGTCACACGCGCGCATCGTTCCCGGACTGAGACCGATGCGTCGTCGTGACAGATGACGTCTGGGGGCCGCCGACGGTTGCGGGGTGCGAGGAGAGAGTCATCAGGACCCGGCCAGCTCATCGCGGACGAGCTCGGCGACAAGGAGCATGGCGCTCGCTCCACGACGCGTCGTGTCGGCGCTGACGAAGAGGTCGACGTGATGCCCGGCGCCCTTGGGCTGACGGATGCGTCCGACGAACCGCGGGTCGACACCGACGCTGTCCACCGGGGTCGGGACCTCCCCTGTCTGCTCGTCGAGGTGGACCAGCGCGGGTGCCGCGATGCAGGCCTGACGCACCTTGTCGATCGTGATCGGACGCGCGCACCGGGCGTGCAGCGCCATCGAGTGCGCTTGGACGACCGGCACCTGGACGAGCGTGACGACGACAGGGACGTTGTCGTGCAGTCCAAGGACCTTGCGCACCTCCTCGCCCACCGCGAGCTCGGCGGAGGTGAAGCCGCCTTCGGCGGCGTGTCCCACCCAGGGGATGACGTTGAGCGCCAGCGGAGCGGGGAAGGGGGACGCGACGGCCAGATCTGAGACGGCGGCCCGCACGTCACCGGGGTGCTGCCCGATCGTCGGGTCGGAGGCGACGGTGTACATCTCTTCGCGCAGCCGCGCGACCCCGCGATCAGACTTGGACACCGCTGCGATCAGTCCGGTGACGACGAGGTGCTGCAGCTCCCAGCCCTGGTGCAGGACGTGGGCCGCATCGATCAGACCCCACGTCACCGGACCGGGCAGGGCCACCACGCCCTTGGGCCGGTGCGCGACGAGCCCCGAGTTGATCCCCGGCACCACGAGCGGCACATCAGGGTCGGCGCGGTGGGCCGCGCTGGCGTCCACGACGACCGCGCCGGCACCGACCGCGATGGCAGTCCACTCGTGGGTGATCTCGGGAGCGAGGTTGAACAGAGCGATGTCGACACCGTCGAAGGAGTCCTCGCGCAGCACCTCGATCGGCTGCTCCTGGCCACGGATGCTCAGTGTCCGCGTGCTCATGCCGGGCGCCAGCAGACGGATCTCGCCCCACGTGTCGTCACGCAGGGCCAACGCCGAGATGACCGCCTCGGCGAAGCGCCCCGTCGCCCCCACCAGGGCCAGCGTGGGCCGGATGGAAGACGACGGGACAGGACTCACCGGCCGGTGCCCCCGTAGACGATCGCTTCACCGTCGTCGGAGTCCAGACCGAAGGCGGTGTGCAGGGCCTGGAGCGCTTCGTTGAGCTGGTCGGCGCGCGTGACGACCGAGATGCGGATCTCCGAGGTGGAGATCATCTCGATGTTGACCCCGGCCTCGGCCAGCGCCCGGAAGAAGGTCGCGGAGACCCCCGGGTTGGTGCGCATACCGGCGCCGACGAGCGAGAGCTTGCCGATCTGGTCGTCGTACTGGATCGACTCGAAGCCGACCTCGTCCT
>JAKDKQ010000175.1 GCA_030453295.1 Janibacter sp. | reverse complement strand
TGACCCAGGCGCCCTGGACACGCATCGGCTTGGACTTGCCCATCGGCAGGAAGAGGGCGTCACCCTGGCCGAGCAGCTTCTCCGCGCCGGGCTGGTCGAGGACGACCCGGGAGTCGGCGAGCGAGGAGGTCGCAAAGGCCATGCGCGAGGGCACGTTGGCCTTGATCAGACCGGTGACGACGTCCACGGAGGGACGCTGCGTGGCCAGCACCAGGTGGATGCCGGCGGCGCGGGCCAGCTGGGTGATGCGCACGATCGAGTCCTCGACATCGCGCGGAGCGACCATCATCAGGTCGGCGAGCTCGTCGACGATGACGAGCAGGTACGGGTAGGGCTGGATGACCCGCTCGCTGCCCGGGATCGGCTGCACCTTCCCCGCCCGGACGGCCTTGTTGTAGTCGTCGACGTGCTTGTAGCCGGAGCTCGCGAGGTCGTCGTAGCGCATGTCCATCTCGCGCACGACCCACTGCAGGGCCTCCGCCGCCTTCTTGGCATTGGTGATGATCGGCGTGATCAGGTGCGGGATGCCCTCGTAGGCCGTCAGCTCCACCCGCTTGGGGTCGACGAGCACCATGCGCACCTCGTCGGGCGTGGACCGCATGAGGATCGAGGTGATCATCGAGTTGACGAAGGAGGACTTGCCCGAGCCGGTGGCACCGGCGACGAGGAGGTGGGGCATCTTGGCCAGGTTGGCGATGACATAGCCACCCTCGACGTCCTTGCCGACACCCATGACCATCGGGTGCTCGTTGTTGCGCGAGACGTCCGAGCGCAGCACGTCGCCGAGGCAGACCATCTCCTTGTCGGCATTGGGGATCTCGATGCCGATGGCCGACTTGCCCGGGATCGGGCTGAGGATGCGCACGTCCGCGGAGGCGACGGCGTAGGCGATGTTCTTGGACAGCGCCGTGACCCGCTCGACCTTGACACCCGGACCGAGCTCGACGACGTAGCGGGTGACGGTCGGTCCGCGGTGGAAGCCGGTGACGTGGGCGTCGATGCCGAACTCGTCGAGCGTGTTGGTCAGGGCCTCGACGACCTTGTCATTGGCCGCGGAGCGCTCCTTGTGCGGGGCACCCGGCTTGAGGTGGCTGCTGTCCGGGAGGGTGTAGGTGACATCGCCGGCCAGCGCGAGCTGCTCGACGCGCTGGGGCAGCTGCGTCGTGGGCGGGGCCTCGAGGACCGTCTTGTCGGCGGGCTTGATCGGGGCGACGACGGGGTTCTTGGTCGGCCGCTTCTCACCCGGGCGGGGGCCACCGGTCTCGGCCTGCTGAGTCTCGGCGCTCTCGTCTGCGTCGACGGTGGCAGCAGGCTCACCGGTCGAGGCGGACCGACGCTTGCGTCCCTTGCCGGCCGGCTGCACGACGGCCGCCTGCTCGAAGGCGGTGTCGCCGTCGCGCTCGCCCGAGAGCTCGTCGTCCGCGGGGTCGATGGTCCGGCGGCGGCGGGCACGAGTGACCGCAGCCTTGGGCGCGTCGTGACGCGTCTGGACGTCGGTGGTCGTGACATGGCTCGGGACCTCGCCGGTGAAGGCGGCCCGGATGTAGGCCAGACGCTCCGGGACCTCGTTGAGAGGTGTCCCCGTGAGCAGCAGCAGGCTGAAGAGTCCCAGCAGGACGAGCAGGATGGTGGCCGGCCAGGGCGTGACCGCCGTGGCCAGGGGGTCGGACGCGAGGAAGCCGAAGATGCCACCGGCATCACGCATCGGGCCCGCGCCGTCGGGTGGCTGCGGGATGTCCTTGGCGATGTGGGTGAGCCCTGAGGCGGCGAAGAGGCCCATGACCGCGCCGAAGCCCAGCCGCGCGTCAGCCGCGGAGTTGCCCTGCGAGCGCAGGAGACGCACGCCGAGCAGGAGCAGGACGATGGGCAGGGCATAGGCAACGCGACCGAAGGTGCCGGCGAAGACGGCGTGCACGATGTCACCGAAGGTGCCCGACAGGCCCCACCACTCACGCACGGCCACGACCAGGGCCAACGCGAGGGCGAGGAAGCCCCATCCGTCGCGGCGGTGCTCCGGCTCGATCTGGCTGGCACTGTGGCCGATGCGCCGCACTCCCGACCCGGTCGCGTGGGCGACGCCCATCCAGGTCTTGTGCACCGCGGCGATGGGCAGCGGCAGGCCCCCTCCGGACGCGGACGTGGTGCGGGAGGTGGAGGTCTTCCCCTTGGCAGCGGTCTTGGCAGGAGCCTTGCGACCCGCTGGGCGGGTGCTGCCCTTGGGGCGCGTGGACGCGCCCTTGGTGCTGCGCGAGGTGGTCGACGGACGAGTGGCCATGCTTCGCAGACTAGGCGAAAGCCACCCGTGACACACGCGTCACACGCGCACCAACGGCCACAGATCCCACAGTCCACAGGCGCGGGCCCACCGTCGGCTTGGGCCCGATAGCCTCCCCATCGTGGACCCGCGCACCCTCGTCGTCATGCTCGCGGCGCTCGCGTGCGGCCTCCTCGGGTGGTCCTGGCTCCGCACCGGGAGCTACCGACGCCCCGACGACGCCGGCGCCCTCCCTCGCCACCTCTGGGTGTCGGCGGTCGCCCCCTTCGTCGGGCTGGTCCTGGAGCGCTCCCTCGCGGACCGCTCGTGGCCGGTCCTCCTTGCCCCGCTGCTCCTCGCCATGGTCGGTCTGGTCCTCGCGGCGGTCGACGCCGACGTGCACCGCCTGCCCAATGCCCTCACCGTGCCGCTCGTGCCGGCGGTGGTGGGGGTGCTCGCCGTCGCCTCCGCCACCACCGGCGACTGGAACGCGTTGCTCCGGACCGCCGTCGCGACCGTGCTCGTCGGTGGCGGCAGCATCGCGATGGCCTTCTTCCTCTACGGCCGATCCATCGGGATGGGCGACGCCAAGCTGCTCGTCTCGATCGCCCCGACCCTGGCCTGGTTCGGGTGGAGCCACCTCATCGTTGGGATCTGGCTGGGCTTCGCCCTCGGCGGAATCGTCGCTCTCGCACTGCTGCTCGCTCGCAGGGCGACCCGCTCGACACATCTGGCCTTCGGCCCCTACCTCGTCGCCGGGGCGGTCCTGGCCATCGCCTTCGTCTGACGTCCCAGGTGGCGAGACATAACTGGTGAGCACTCGACAACGACCCGCCCCGGTGCGCTACTGTCCTGACCCAAGGTCACGAGTACCAGCGACAAGCCCCGGCTAGCTGGTCGGCAACCCTCCTTCCGCGGTGGGGTGCTCCGGGTGACGACCTGGCCGGCGACGACCAGTTGCCCGGCAAGCGCGGACCCGTGGCGACGCTCGGGTCCACAGGACCGAGGAGCACTGTCATGACCGTTTCCGATGTGCACACCACCACCCTCCTGCCCGAGCTGGTCTCCGCCGGCCTGAGCTACCGCGACGAGGACGGCTCGGTCATCGAGTACGCCCACCTCGACCACGGCGCCACGACTCCTGCCTTCGCCGCCGTCGCCCAGGAGGTCGCCGCCGCCGCCGTGACCTACTCCTCCGTGCACCGCGGCGCCGGCTTCGCCTCCCGGGTGACGAGCTCGCGCTACGAGCAGGCTCGCGAGAGCGTCGCCGACTTCGTCGGTGCGCGCGAGGAGGACCAGGTCATCTTCACTCGCAACACGACCGACTCCTTCAACCTGCTGGCGCGGGCGCTGCCTGCGGACACCACGGTCTTCGTCTTCGCCTCCGAGCACCACGCGGCCCTCCTCCCGTGGGGCGACGCCGTGCGCCTGCCCGTGCCGCACAGCCACGACGAGGCGATCGACCTCCTCGACCAGGCCCTGCGCAACCACCCCGCCGAGCACCGCCTCGTCGTGGCGACCGGCGCCTCCAATGTCACGGGCGAGCACTGGCCGATCGAGCGGCTGGCTGCCGTGGCGCACCAGCACGGCGCCCGGTTCGCTCTCGACGCCGCCCAGGTCGCGCCGCACCGTCGCGTCGACATCGGCGCTCTCGGCATCGACTGGGTCGCCTTCAGCGGCCACAAGATCTACGCACCCTTCGGCGCCGGCGTCCTCGTCGGCCGCAGCGACTGGCTCGACGCGGCCGACCCGTATCTCGCCGGCGGCGGCGCCACGGCCCGCGTCGGGCTCGACGAGACCGAGTGGACCTGCGGTCCGGCCCGGCACGAGGCCGGCTCCCCCAATGTCCTGGGTGCCGTCGCCCTCGCGACCGCCTGCGAGATCATCGCCGAGCACGAGCGAGCGATCATCGACCACGAGCAGGCGCTGCGCATCCGCCTCCTCGCCGGCCTCGCCGACATCGACCGCGTGCACGTCCACACGCTCTTCGGCGGGGGCGATGGCGCACCCGTCGCGACCATCACGGTCGACGGCCACGACAGCGCAGAGGTAGCGCGCGTCCTGGGCGACGAGCACGGCATCGGGGTGCGCGACGGGAAGTTCTGCGCCCACCTGCTCGTCGACGACCTGCTGGCGGAGCACGAGCAGGACACCGCCCTGCGGATCAGCGCCGGCCTGGGCACCACACCGGAGCACATCGATCGGCTCCTGGGCGCGCTGCGCTCCCTCTGACCCCGACCTCCTCGGGCAGGGCGAAGGGGGATCCCGGCAGGCCCCCTTCGCCCTCAGGCCTCGATGACCACCGGGATGATCATGGGGCGGCGGCGGATCTTGCCGCCGACCCAGCCGCCGACGGCGCGGCGCACGACCTGCTGCAGCTGGTGGGTGTCGGTCGTGCCCTTGCGGGCGGCCTCGTCGAGGGCCGCGATGATCTTGGGCTTGACCTGGGTGAAGATCTCGTCGTCCTCGGCGAAGCCGCGAGCGGTGATCTCGGGGCCGGCGATGATCGTGCCGGTCGAGGAGTCGACGACGATGATCACCGAGATGAAGCCCTCGTCGCGCAGGATGCGGCGGTCCTTGAGCAGGTCCTCCGTGGCCTCGCCGACGCTCGACCCGTCGACGTAGACATAGCCGCACGGCACGGC
>JAKDKQ010000174.1 GCA_030453295.1 Janibacter sp. | reverse complement strand
CGGCACCCGCTCGGGGTGCCCGCCGACGAGGAGATGGTCCTGCGTGTCTGGACGAGACTCCTCGACCCCTCCGGCGAGGCCGTCGCCGTGCACGACCTGCGCGACGACGAGCTGTTGCTCCTCGCCACCTCCGTGCTCGAGGCGGACTGGCGGGACGCGCTGCTGGCGGTGCTGTGCCCCGGCACGATGCCACTGGACTCCCTGTCGGCGTCCCACGTCCGCCTGGCCGGCCGCGCCGTCGCCCGGTGCGCCTGGGCGGCCGAGCAGCCGGGGACGCGCCACGCCGGCCACCAGGAGGACCTCGTGGCCGTGCGGATGCGCCTGGCCGAGCTGACCCGGCTGGTGCCCGTGGAGCTCACGCCCTCGCTGCTCGCGCTCATGGCCCTCGTGGCCTGGTGGACCGGTGACGGCACCATCGCCGGGACCTGCCTCGAGCGTGCTCTCGAGGTCGACCCGGAGCACAGGCTCGCGGACCTGCTCCTGCGACTGCTCTCCGCCGGGCTGCGCCCCTGGGAGGTGCACGACCTCGACGTGGCCCGCGACTCGGCTGCCTGAGCCCGTCCGCACACCGGACCCGGGCTCGATCACCGGCCACTCCTGCGGCTAGCATGGACGGCAGGTCATGAGTGCCAGCGTCAAGCCCCGGTTTGCTGGCCGGCAACCCTCCCTCGCGACGGGGTGCCCCGGGTGATGACCTGGCTGCATCGCCGTGATGTGGCAAGGCGAGCCCGGGAGACATCCTGATGAGTGTGACCACCACACCCCCCACCAGCACCGCGCTGTGGCGTGAGGGCGATCCCCCAGGCGACCGCAAGTTCCTCGCCGTCGGTGGCCTGACGCTCGAGTCCGGTGACCACCTGCCCGATGTCGTCCTCGCCTACGAGACCTGGGGCCAGCTCAACGCGGCCCGGGACAACGCCATCCTCGTGGAGCACGCCCTCACCGGCGACAGCCATGTCGTGGGACCCGTGGGCCCGGGACACCCCACGACCGGCTGGTGGCCGGGTCTCGTGGGCTCGGGTGCCCTGCTCGACACCGACGAGTACTTCGTCGTGGCGATCAACGTGCTCGGCGGCTGCCAGGGCAGCACCGGCCCGGGCACCCCGGCCGCAGACGGGCGCCCCTGGGGCAGCCGCTTCCCGCGCGTGACCATCCGCGACCAGGTCGCAGCCGAGGCACGGCTGGCCGACGCCCTGGGCATCGCGCACTGGCACACCGTGGTCGGCGGCTCGATGGGTGGCATGCGCACCCTCGAGTGGGTCGCCTCCCATCCCGACCGGGTGCGCACCGCCGTCGCCCTCGCGTCCAGCGGGTACGCGACGGCCGAGCAGATCGCCTGGAGCCAGACCCAGGTCCTCGCGATCCGCAACGATCCGTGGTTCGCCGGTGGTGACTACTACGAGCAGCGGCAGGGTCCCGAGGTCGGCCTGGGCATCGCGCGTCGCATCGCGCACGTCACCTACCGCAGCGAGATCGAGCTGCACGAGCGCTTCGGCCGTGACGAGCAGGACGAGGCTCCGGGGGAGTGCGACCGTCCTCGCTTCACCGTCGAGAGCTACCTGGACCACCATGGCGGCAAGCTCGCCGGACGCTTCGACGCCAACTCCTACATTGTGCTGACCGAGGCGATGAACTCCCACGACATCGGTCGCGGCCGTGGCGGGATGGCCGCAGCCCTGGCCCCCTTCGCCGGCCGGCTGGTGCTCGTCCCCGTCGACTCCGACCGGCTCTACCCACCTCGTCTGTCGGAGGAGGTGGCCCAGGCGCACGCTGGCGCCGAGCTCGCCACGATCACCTCGATCGTGGGACACGACGGCTTCCTCACCGAGGTCGACCAGGTGGCCACCCTGCTGCGCGAGGTCGTCGCCGGATCGTCGACAGGCGACACGGACCTGACGAGTGGGACAGGTCACGCCGGCGCGGTGTAGCGTCTGGCTCAGGTCAAGTCCGCACCACCAGTTCTGACGAGGAGCAACGATGACGATCGTCGTGGGATATGTGTCCACCAAGGAGGGCGAAGCCGCTCTCGAGCGAGCCTTCGAGGAGTGCCGTCTGCGCAAGGACAACCTCGTCGTCATCCACTCCGACCGTGGTGGCGCCGGGCTGAGCGGCGACAGCGCTCGCAAGAACGAAGAGGACCTCAAGCAGGTGCGCAGCCGTCTCGAGGAGGCGGGCGTCGAGGGCGAGGTCCGCGGTCTCGTGCGTGGCAAGGAGCCGGCCGAGGACCTCATCGTCGTCGCCGAGGAGACCGGAGCCAGCCTGATCATCATCGGTCTGCGCAAGCGGACGCCGGTCGGCAAGCTCATCCTCGGCTCCAACGCACAACGTGTGCTGCTCGACGCGCCCTGCGACGTGTTGGCCGTCAAGGCACGCTGATTTCCGCACTTCACGGCAGCAGCGGGCGTCTTTGGGACGCCCGCTGCTGCTTTTGCGGGGGACACGTTTTATAATGGTGATGAGCCCAGCGCGCAGCGTCCGGGCGAGTCGGGTAGACGGGGTCGATACGCCACCCCCATCGCACGCCCGGCGCACACCTCCGTGACGAAAGGTTGTTGGTGACTGCTGTGTCCCCACGGTCCGACGGGGCGCAGGGCTCCCTCCCCAAGGAGTTCTCGCACCCATCGCTCCAGGAGCTGGTCCGAGTGGGCCACACGACCGGATCCATCACCAGCGATCAGCTGCAGACCGCATTCGGCGAGGCGAAGATCAGCCCCAGCCGTGGACGGGTCGTCCTTCGAGCGTTGGACGACCAGGGAATCGAGGTTCAGGTGCCAGAGACAACTGCCAAGAAGACCACGGCGAAGAAGGCTCCCGCCAAGAAGGCCGCAACCAAGAAGGCCGTGACGAAGAAGGCTGCCGCCCCGGCCAAGAAGGCCGCGACGAAGAAGACCGCGACGAAGAAGACCGCCGCGACCAAGACCGCCGCGACCAAGACCACGTCTGCCACCAAGACCGCGGCCGCTGCGGCTGCCGAGCCGGCGAAGAAGGCCGCTGCCGTCAAGAAGACGGCCGCCAAGAAGGCCGCCGCGAAGAAGGCTGCGGCCAACCCGACGACGACCACGGCCGAGGAGCCGGCACCCGGCGAGGACGATGTCCTGCACGAGGAGCCCAAGGCCAAGGAAAAGCCGGAGGAGCAGGACGAGAAGGCCGGCTTCACCATCAGCAACGATGACGAGGACGACGCGCCTGTGCAGCAGGTCGTCACCGCCGGCGCCACCGCTGACCCGGTCAAGGACTACCTGAAGCAGATCGGCAAGGTCGCCCTCCTCAACGCCGAGCAGGAGGTCGAGCTGGCCAAGCGCATCGAGGCTGGCCTCTTCGCCGAAGAAAAGCTCGCCTCGGGCGAAAAGATCGACATGAAGTTCAAGCGTGAGCTGTGGTGGATCTCCCAGGACGGCAAGAACGCCAAGAACCACCTGCTCGAGGCCAACCTCCGCCTCGTCGTGTCGCTCGCCAAGCGCTACACGGGTCGCGGCATGCTCTTCCTCGACCTCATCCAGGAGGGCAACCTCGGTCTGATCCGTGCGGTCGAGAAGTTCGACTACACCAAGGGCTACAAGTTCTCGACCTACGCGACCTGGTGGATCCGTCAGGCGATCACCCGCGCGATGGCCGACCAGGCGCGCACCATCCGCATCCCGGTGCACATGGTCGAGGTCATCAACAAGCTTGCCCGCGTCCAGCGGCAGATGCTCCAGGACCTGGGCCGCGAGCCCACCCCGGAGGAGCTGGCCAAGGAGCTGGACATGACACCCGAGAAGGTCGTCGAGGTCCAGAAGTACGGCCGCGAGCCGATCTCCCTGCACACCCCGCTCGGCGAGGACGGTGACAGCGAGTTCGGCGACCTCATCGAGGACTCCGAGGCGGTCGTCCCGGCCGACGCCGTGAGCTTCACGCTCCTGCAGGAACAACTGCACTCGGTGCTCGACACGCTCAGCGAGCGCGAGGCCGGAGTGGTCTCGATGCGCTTCGGCCTGACCGACGGTCAGCCCAAGACGCTCGACGAGATCGGCAAGGTCTACGGCGTGACGCGTGAGCGCATCCGCCAGATCGAGTCCAAGACCATGAGCAAGCTGCGTCACCCGAGCCGCTCGCAGGTCCTGCGGGACTACCTCGACTGACGTCGCACCACGGTCCGAAGGGAGGCGCTCACCTGTGTGGTGGGCGCCTCCTTGCGTCGTCGGGCGAGGTGGTCAGCGCTTCCGGGTGAGCCGGCGGGCGATGGCGAGCCCCCACGAGCGCCAGACCTCGACGCCCTCCTGCGGCCACAGGATCGAGCGCAGCTGAGCCGAGCGCTGTCGGGTCGAGCGGACCCGGTCGACGATCGCGCCGACCTCCCGGGAGACATCGGGAAGGTCGTCTCCCGGGGCGGCGTAGCGAGCCCGCTCCAGGGTGGCCACGACGTGGTCGAGCTGCCCCTGGAGAGGCGGCTCCAGATGCATCCGACGGCCGATCCAGCGTCCGGCCTGGCGAGGGGTCGAGCCCACGGGGGGCCGGATGCCGAGGTCGTCGAGTCGGGCGACCAGCTCCTGCCACTCACGCTCGACGCGCTCGGCGTCATCACGTGCGGTGCGGCGATCCCGTCGCCGCGCGAGCCATGCCGTGACCGGCAGGATCGACAGCACCGCGAGCAGTCCCATCAGGGTGAGGAGCCACCACACCCAGCGGGGGGTGCCGTCGTCCGTGCTGGTGCCCGTGTCGGGGACCGCTGCGTCATCGGTCTGCGAGGTCTGCGAGCCCGAGCTGCTCGAGGACTCGCTCGTGCTCGTGGACGTGTCGGTGCTGGTCTCGTCGGTGACGTTGATCGAGTAGCCGGGGACGCTGGCGGCGCGCTGGCCGGGGGTCGGCTCGAAGCGCATCCAGCCCACCCCCTCGAAGTACAGCTCCGGCCAGGCGTGCGCATCGCTGGCGCGCACGATGCGGTCGCGGCCGTTGGCGCTGGAGCCGGG
>JAKDKQ010000015.1 GCA_030453295.1 Janibacter sp. | reverse complement strand
TCCCGGAGGACCAGACGACTGAGCCCGGCCCGGGCGAGTCGACCGCGTCCGAGCCAGAGCAGTCCGATGCGGAGCAGTCGGACAAGGACTCCAGCGGTAAGGGCCGGGGTGGCCGCAAGGGCCGCGCCAAGGTCCCCAGCTGGGATGACGTGATGTTCGGGACGACCCGGGACTGACCTGGTCAGCCGGCGGGCGGTACCGGGCAGGCGTCGAGGTCGAAGGGCAGGACATCGGCCGACAGCGCAGCAGCCTGAGCGGCACGGGAGTTCATCCGGCGCATGTGGTGGCGGCGACAGAGCACCTCGTACTCGACCTCGGCCTCATGGGTCGCGTCGGCGGTGTCGCCCACGACGACCTGCTCGCCCTCGACGACCATGATGCCGTCGACCACGCGCGCGTTGTGCGTGGCGCGGCGTCCGCACCAGCACAGTGCGGAGACCTGCAGGACCTGGGTGCGGTCGGCGAGCTCGATGAGCCTGCGGCTGCCGGGGAAGAGCTCGGTGCGGAAGTCGCTCGTGATGCCGAAGGCGAAGACCTCGATGTCCAGCTCGTCGACGATGCGGGCCAGCTGCTCGATCTGCTCGGGCGAGTAGAACTGCGACTCGTCGCAGATCAGGTAGTCCACCCGGCCGCCCGCCGTCAGCTGGGCGACGACCGTCTCCCAGAGGTCGAGATCCTGCCCGACCTCGACAGCCGGAGTCTCCAGGCCCAGGCGCGAGGAGAGCACGGCCTCGCCGGACCGGTCGAGACGGGTGAAGATGATGCCCACCTGGCCGCGGGCCCGATGGTTGTGGTCCATCTGCAGGGCGAGGGTGGACTTGCCGCAGTCCATCGTCCCGGCGAAAAAGCTCAGCTCCGCCATGTCACTGCTCCCGAGCGGCCAGGGTCAGCCACGGGATCGCCACCTCGTCGGCCGTGATCGAGCCGTGCACCCCGATGAGCGCCCGCAGCTCGGGTCGGTGACGACGCGAGTCCTGGACGGCGATCGGCCCGGTCATCGCGGCGATGACCTCACCGATCCGCGGTCGCACGGTGTCGCTGACCGTCCCGAACCACCCCGACTCGATGGCTTCGTCGCGGGTGACGACCAGCGCGTCCTCCCCCAGTCGGCCTCGCCAGGTCGCCAGGACGTCGTCGAGCGCACCGGTCTGCACGTGCAGCTGGACACAGCGTGGTTCGCCGGAGACATGACGCAGCCCGGCATCGAGCTCAGCGTCCTCGGCGAGGTCCGGCCGGGCGTCGAGCGGGACATCGACCATCCCGTGGTCGGCCGTGATGTGCAGGGAGGTGTCGGCCGGCAGCAGGTTGGCCAGCCTCGCCAGCTGCGCGTCGACCTCCTCCAGCTCGGCGACCCACTCGTGGGAGTCGCACCCGTGGACGTGACCGATCTTGTCGACATCTCCCCAGTAGAGGTAGACGAGCGATCGTGGCTGTGCCCGGACCGCAGTCACGGTGGCGTCGACGCGCGCGGCCAAGCTCTTGGCAGCGATGAACCGGCCGCCGCGCAGGGCCGCCTCCGTCAGGCCCGATCCGTCGAAGAAGCCCGGGCCGATCCGGGTGACCGCCACCCCCTCGGCCTGGGCCGCCTCGAAGACGGTGGGTGCAGGCTGCCAACGGTGCGGCGCCGGCCCGTCCTCCCAGGACAGCTCGTTGAAGACGGCGTCCGTCTCGGGGTCATAGGCCTCGTAGCCGACGAGCCCGTGCGCGCCGGCCAAGGAGCCCGTGCCGAAGCTGCCCATCGAGGTCGCCGTCGTCGACGGGAACCCGCAGTCGATCGTCACCGCGGCCTCGGGGTCCTGCAGCAGGCGACGCAGGAAGGGAGCGTGCCCGCCGCGACGAGCCAGCAGCTGGGCTCCCAGTCCGTCCACGAGGACGACGACGGTGCGTCGGGCAGGAGCCAGGCGCCGGTCCCCGCTGCGTGCCAGACCGGAGACCTCGAGACTCGTCGCGACGGCCGGGAGCAGGCGGTCGAGGCGTGGGGTCGCCGGCAGGAGGGTCGCGGGTTGGTTGCCGTGGTGCGCCATGGAGCGGGTCAGTGCCCGATGCTCGCGGAGAGGTCCCGGGCGAACTCGATGGCCCGGTCGAGCGCCGTGCGCCCCTCTGCCTCGGCACTGATGCGCAGGGCGATGTCGTCACTGGTGACGGTGCCCTCGTAGCCGTGGTCGCCGCCGTCGCACTCGGGGTCATTGCACTGGGCCGGCAGCAGGTCGACCCGGCTGACCGCTCCCCAGCCGACCGTGAGGGTCAGCTCGCGCCCGAGCGAACCCGGCACATAGGACGACGGGTCGCCGACGACATGGGTGAGCATGACGCCGCGCACATTGGACAGCGGGATGCACTCGGTCGTGGCCGTCGCGATCTCCTGCGCACCGGAGAAGTGGTCGGGGTAGTCATCGGCGTGGGCGACCACCAGACGTGTGGTCGTGCGGGCGAAGACGGTGATGTGCCGGCGGACGGTGTCCTGGTCGAAGGTCGTCTCCTGGTGGACCAGGTGCCCGTGCACGTCCTCGGCGCCGACCGCCGCCTTGATCACGTCGGCGACGAGGGCCGGGTAGTAGCCGGCCCTCTCGATGTCAGCGGTGAGGGCCGGCGGCAGGGTGATCGCCGTGAGGTCAGCAGGTGCGGGCATCCCGCCATTGTGCCCCAGCCTCAGGTCAGGCTCCGCGCGTCGGTGTCGATGCGCCGGGTCGCCGGCGAGATCATGACCTCGGCCCCGATGACCGTCACGCCGCTCCCGTGGGCGATCACCGGGTTGAGCTCCACCGACGACAGCTCGAGGAAGTCGTCGGACATGATCGACAAGCGGCCGAGGACGTCCTCCAGGGCAGCACGATCCACCGGCACCGCACCGTCGTACCCCATGAGCAGCGGCGACAGCTTGATCCCCTCGACGATCTCGCGCACGTCGACGTCGGTGAGCGGCGGGATCCGGTAGGCGATGTCGTCGAGCAGCTTGGTCGGCGCGCCGGCGATGCTGAAGGAGACCACGGGACCAAAGAGCGGGTCCTCGATCGTGGACAGCACGGTGGAGACTCCGGGTCCGGCCATCCGCTGGACGACGAAGTAGTTGGCGTCCATCGGGGCCAGTCTCCGGTCGAGGGCGTCGAAGGCTGCTCTCACGGACTGGGCGTCGTGCAGGTCCACGCGGATGCCCTCGAGCATCGCCTGCCCCCGCACGAGCGGCGAGAGGGACTTGACGACCACGGGGTACCCGACGGCTTCCGCTGCGGCCACCGCCTCGTCGGCCGTGGCGGCCTCGTAGCGCGGCCAGACATCGATCCCATAGGCCCCGAGCAGCTCGCTCGCCTCGTCGCTGGTGAGGGCACGACCCTCCGGGTCCTCCTCGAGCACCCGGTCGAGGAGTGCGCGGGCCGCCCACCGGTCGATCCCGTCGCGCACCACGGTCTCGCCCTTGTCCTTGTCACGCCACTGCCCGTAGTCCGTCGCGGCGGCGAGCGCCCGGATGGCCTCCTCGGGCATGGCGTAGAGCGGCACGGCCTGCCGGGGAGCATCGTCGGGGAAGTCGCCGGTCTCGTGGAGGAAGGCGGCGTCACCACCGTCGTCGACACCCCGCAGACCCAGCAGCGTCGCGACGCAAGGCTTGTCCGACCGTGAGGCCGCATGCCGCAGGGCCTCGACGACCTCTTGGTCGAGCGCACCGACGGGAGGGATGAAGCAGACGATGACCGAGTCGACCTGATCGTCGGCGAAGGCTGCGTCCACCGCCGACTGGAACTCGACGACCGTGGCCTCGGTGGGTACGGCGACCGGACCGTGGACCACCTCGAGCCCGCGCTCGTTGGCATTGTCGGCGCACAGTGCCGCGAGCTGGCTGGAGTTGCCGACGATGGCGACCCGGCGCCCCGCGGGGAGGGGCTGGTGCACGAGCAGCTGGGCGACGTCAAACATCTGGTGGACGTTTTCGCAGTGGATGACCCCGGCCTGCTCGAGCATGGCGTTGAAGGCATGCGGCTTGACCTTGGGCTTGCGCACCTTGTGGCCGGGGGGCGCCCCGTAGCTCGCGGAGGCGGGCTTGACGACGATGACCGGCTTGTTGGAGGCGAGGTGGCGCGCCACCCGGGAGAACTTGCGCGGGTTGCCCATGGACTCGAGGTAGAGCCCGACCGCGTGCGTGCGCTCGTCCTCCACCCAGTACTGCATGAGGTCGTTGCCGGACACGTCGACCCGGTTGCCCGCGGAGGCGAAGACCGAGATGCCGAGGTTGCGGCGGGCGGCGGAGTCGAGGTTGGCGATCGCCAGAGCACCACTTTGGGAAAAGAGTCCGAGGAAGCCGGGCTTGGGGATGATCGAGGTCAAGGTCGCGTTGAGGGCGACCGCCGGGTCGGTGTTGATCAGTCCGAAGGAGTTGGGCCCCAGGACCCGCATCCCGTGGTCGCGCGCCAGGCGCAGGACCTCCTGCTGCCGTCGGGCTCCCTCGTCGTCCACCTCGGCGAAACCGGAGGAGACGATGAGCAGGGTCCGCACCCCGGCTGCCGCGCACTCGACGACGATCCCGGTGACCCGGTCTGCAGGTACCGCGATGACGGCCAGGTCCACGCCGCCGTCGATCTCGCCGATCGAGGCCACCGCCGGCAGCCCCAGGATCTCGTCCGCGTCGGGATTGACCGCATGCACCCTCCCGGTGAAACCGCCCTCGACGATCTGCTTGAGCATCTGGTGGCCGATGGCCCGCTCGCGTCGGCTGGCACCGATCACCGCGACCGAGCTCGGGTGCAACATCGCCCGCACGCTCTGCGACTCCGCACGGTGCTCCCGCGCGAAGCGGACCGAGAGCGACTCCGCGGTCGGCTCGATGGCGAAGTGCAGTGTCACGACGCCGTCTTCGATCCGACGGCTCACCTGGTAGCCCGCGTCGGAGAAGACCGAGAGCATCTTGCGGTTGTGGGGCAGGACCTCGGCCTCGAACTCCTTGAGGTCGCGCGAATGGGCGATCGCCGCGAGGTGCTCGAGGAGGACGGAGCCGATCCCCTTGCCGTGGTAGTGGTCGGAGATGTTGAAGGCGACCTCGGCGCTGTGGTCGCTCACCCGGTCATAGCGGCCGATCCCGATGATGTCGTCGCCGATCATGGCCACGAGGGCCATCCGGTCGTGGTAGTCGACCTCGGTGAAGCGCTTGATGTCGCGATCGCTGAGGGTGCGCATCGGAGCGAAGAAGCGCAGATAGATCGACTCGTCGGACTGACCGGCGTGGAAGGTGCGGATCCCGTCGGCATCCGAGGGCTTGATCGGCCGCAACCTGCAGACCGACCCGTCCCGAAGGACGACATCAGCCTCAGCCAGCACCGGGTAGCCCGTGGGGAGCTCCGTCATGTCCTCAATCCTGCCACGGCCCACCGGTCGGCACGTCGGTGACGCCACGTGTGTCGGTACCGCGCGCGACGGGGCGCAGGGGTGAGGATGGGTGGGCTCGAGCACCGTTCCCACGAGGAGTCACCAGCCAGCATGGCCCGCCGCACCGCAGCAGCTTCTCCCCCGCCCGACGCCCCGGAGCGGATCGTCGACATCGATGTCGCGGACGAGATGCGCAACGCCTTCCTCGAGTACAGCTACTCGGTGATCCACGCGCGCGCCCTGCCCGACGCCCGCGACGGGCTCAAGCCGGTCCACCGCCGGATCCTGTACTCGATGAGCGAGATGGGGCTGCGCCCCGAGCGTGGCCACGTCAAGTCCTCCCGCGTCGTCGGCGAGGTCATGGGCAAGTACCACCCGCACGGCGACACGGCGATCTACGACGCCCTCGTGCGTCTGGCCCAGCCCTTCTCGATGCGACTGCCGCTCGTCGACGGTCACGGCAACTTCGGCTCGCTCGACGACGGTCCGGCCGCGAGCCGCTACACCGAGGCGCGCATGGCCCCGGCCGCGCTGCTCATGGTGACCGGGCTCGACGAGGACACCGTCCCCTTCGTCCCCAACTACGACGACCAGCTCCTCCAGCCGGAGGTCCTCCCTTCGGCCTATCCCAACCTCCTGGTCAACGGCACGACCGGTATCGCCGTCGGCATGGCGACCAACATGCCGCCGCACAACCTCGTCGAGGTCATCGGCGCAGCCCGTCACCTGCTGACCCACCCGGACGCCAGCCTGGACGACCTGATGAAGTTCGTGCCCGGCCCCGACCTGCCCGGTGGTGGACGGATCGTCGGTCTCGACGGGATCCGCGATGCCTATCTCACCGGCCGCGGCAGCTTCCGCACCCGCGCGACCACGCGGATCGACAAGGTCTCCCCGCGCCGTCAGGGCATCATCGTCACCGAGCTGCCCTACCTCGTCGGCCCCGAAAAGGTCATCGAGAAGATCAAGGACGCCGTGCAGTCCAAGAAGCTGCAGGGCATCGCCGACGTCAAGGACCTCACGGACCGGGCGTCCGGCATGCAGCTGGTCATCGAGATCAAGAACGGCTTCAACCCTGAGGCGGTCCTCGACAAGCTGTACAAGCTCACCCCGATGGAGGACTCCTTCTCCATCAACAACGTGGCGCTCGTCGAGGGCCAGCCACGCACGATGGGGCTCAAGGAGCTGCTCACGGTCTACGTCGACTTCCGACGTGACGTCGTGCGGCGGCGCACCGAGTATCGCCTGGCCAAGCGTCGTGAGCGTCTGCACCTCGTCGAGGGACTGCTCATCGCGATCGTCGACATCGACGAGGTCATCCAGGTCATCCGCACGAGTGACGACGCCACCATCGCGCGAGAGCGCCTGCGGGAGGTCTTCGACCTCTCCGAGCCGCAGGCGACCTACATCCTCGACCTGCAGCTGCGTCGACTGACGAAGTTCTCCCGGATCGAGCTCGAAAAGGAGCAGAGCGATCTGCTCGAGCAGATCGCTGCTCTCGAGGAGATCCTCGGCGACGACAAGGTCCTGACCCGGCTCGTCTCCACGGAGCTGGCCGACGTCGCCAAGCGGCACGGCGACCCGCGACGCACGGTCCTGCTGGAGTCCGCGGGCCAGGCAGCCGCAGCGAGCACGCCGCTCGAGGTCGCCGACGACCCGTGCTGGGTGCTGCTGTCGAGCACCGGGCTGCTGGCTCGCACCAGCGACGCAGAACCGCTGAGCACTGACGGCGGCCGGGCCAAGCACGACGCGATCGTGGCCGCGGTTCGTACCACCGCTCGCGGTGAGGTCGCGGTCGTGACCTCCGCCGGTCGGATGGTGCGTCTGGGAGCCCTCGAGCTGCCCGGCCTGCCGCCGTCCAACGGCGCGCCGAATCTCTCGGGTGGGGCGCCACTCGCGGCCTATGTCGACCTGCCGGGCGATGAGACGCCGCTGACCCTGATGAGCCTGTCGACCGACTCCCCCGGCCTGGCTCTGGGCACCGCCCAGGGCGTCGTCAAGCGCGTGAGCACCGACTACCCCAAGGGCAGCTCCTGGGAGGCCATCTCCCTCAAGGACGGTGACCGCGTCGTGGGAGCCGTCGAGCTGTCCACGGGCGAGGAGGAACTGGTCTTCGTCACCGACCATGCCAGCCTGCTGCACTTCTCCGCCGGTGACGTGCGGCCCCAGGGCCGCTCCGGCGGGGGCATTGCGGGGATCCGGCTGACGGACGGGGCGCAGGTGATCTTCTTCGGCGCCGCCAACCTCAACTTCGACAACATCGTCGTGACCGTGTCGGGTTCCTCCGACGCGCTGCCCGGGACCGATACCGGCGCATGGAAGGTCACCTCCTTCGACGAGTACCCGAGCAAGGGCCGCGCGACCGCTGGCATGCGGGCCCACCGCTTCCTCAAGGGCGAGGACGGGCTGCTCCTGGCCTGGGTCGGCCGGGCCAATGCCCGGGCCTCCCAGCCCAACGGCGTCCCGGTCAACCTGCCCGAGGCCGATGGTCGCCGCGACGGCTCCGGCACGCCCGCCACCGCTGTCATCGGGGGCATCGGCTCGCTCTGACCCTCCCGGCCTCCGCATGTCCTTGAGGTCGTGCGCCTGAGGTTCGCATTTCCTTAAGGTCGTGCGCCTGAGGTTCGCATTTCCTTAAGGTCGTGCGCCTGAGGTTTCGCATTTCCTTAAGGTCGTGCGCACCAGCGGACATGACGAAGGGGGCGGGGCCGGTTGATCGCCGGCTCCGCCCCCTTCGTCATGCCGGCTCACTCGTGGTCGATGTGCTCCGGGTCGCGCATGTACGTCTTCTTGGCGTAGAGCGCCCGGTTGAGGAACCAGGTGATCGCCCACAGGATGACGCCCAGCACGAGCAGGCCGCCGGCGATCACGTACTGCTCCTGCTGCTCCTCGCTGCGGGCCCACGGTCCGACGAGGAAGGCGCAGGTCAGCGCACCGAGGATCGGCATGAATGTCGGGGTGCGGAAGTGCTGGCGTCCCACATCGTCGCGACGCAGCACCAGGACCGCGATGTTGACGACCGTGAAGACGGCCAGGAGCAGCAGAGCGGTCGTGCCACCGAGCAACTTCACGATCGGGCTGCCGCTGCCGAGGACCACGTAGGTGATCAGTGCGTAGGAGACGAGGGTGGTGAAGATGATGGCCGCCCACGGGGTCTGACGGGTGCGGTGCACCAAGCCCATCCCCGGGGGGAGGACCTCCTGGCGCGCCATGCCGTAGACGAGGCGCGAGGCCATCAGCATGTTGATCAGGGCCGAGTTGGCCACGGCGAACATCCCGATGAAGGGGAAGATCTTGTCGAAGGGCAGACCGGGCGCACCGGTCGCCACCACCTGGGTGAGCGCGGACCTCTCCCCGCCGACGAGCTGGTCGACCGGGACGAGCGCCACCGCCGTGATCGAGACGAGCACGTAGATGACACCGGTGATCGCCAGGCCGGAGAGCATGACCTTGGGGAAGATCTTCGCCGGCTCGTGAGTCTCCTCGGCCATGTTGACCGAGTCCTCGAAGCCGACCATCGCGAAGAAGGCCAGCGCGGTGGCCATGGAGATCGAGATGAAGACGCTCTTGTCGCTGGCGCTCTCGAAGACGACGACACGGGAGAAGTCCGCCTTGTCCTGGGTGACGGCGTAGAGGCCGACGAAGATGATGAGCAGCAGACCCGAGAGCTCGACACAGGTCAGGACGATGTTGGCCTTGACACTCTCACCCACGCCCCGGAAGTTGATGAGGGCGATGAGCGTCATGAAGCCGAGGGCGATGACCAGCAGCGGCATCGAACCCGCCTCCCAGTCCGCGCCGAGCCCGTCACGCAGGAAGCCCGCGAAGGCGCTGGACGCCGTGGACGCCGAGGTGATGCCGGAGCACATGACGGCGAAGGCGACGATGAAGGTCACGAAGTGGATGCCGAAGGCCTTGTGCACGAATGTGGCTGCACCACCGGCCTGCGGGTACTTCGTCACGAGCTCCAGATACGACAGGGCGGTGATCGTCGCGACGAGGAAGGCTGCGATGAAGGGGGCCCAGGCGGCTCCACCCACCTCGGCGGCAACATCACCGGTGAGCGCGTAGACGCCGGTGCCGAGGATGTCCCCGACGATGAAGAGGAGAAGGAGCTTGGGTCCCATGACCCGCTTGAGCTCGGTGGGTTCCTCGCCCGCGGCACGGTCCGAGGTGGCGACGTCGGACATGGGTCCTCCTGGGTCTGCGGCGCGCCTGGCGCGCACCGATCCTCATACCGTGACCCACGTCACGGTCATGGCGCAACTGCATCGGCCACGACGCGCCGACAGCTGCTCGAATTGTGACGGCTGGTGGGGCCGATCAGGCGTCGATCCGCTCCCGGTCGAGCTGGTCGGCCGAGGAGACGATGAACTCGCGGCGGGGGTCGACGTCCTTGCCCATGAGCAGCTCGAAGACCTCCTCGGCAGCCTCGAGATCGGCGGTGGTGACGCGACGGAGCATCCGGTGGCGCGGGTCCATCGTCGTCTCGGCCAGCTGGTCGGCGTCCATCTCGCCCAGACCCTTGTAGCGCTGGATCGGCTGCTTGATGTTCTTGCCACGTGAGTTCAGCGAGGCCAGCTTTTTGCGCATCGCTGCCTCGGAGTAGGTGTAGATCAGCTCGTTCTTCTTCGACCCGGGGTTGATGACCTCGATCCGGTGCAGCGGCGGGACCGCCGCGTACACCTTGCCGGCCTCGACGAGCGGACGCATGTAGCGGAAGAAGAGCGTGAGCAGCAGGGTGCGGATGTGGGCGCCGTCGACGTCGGCGTCCGTCATGATGATGATCTTGCCGTAGCGGGCCACATCGACGTCGAAGCTGCGCCCGGAGCCCGCACCGATGACCTGGATGATCGAGGCGCACTCAGCATTTTTGAGCATGTCGCCGACGGCGGCCTTTTGCACATTGAGGATCTTGCCGCGGATGGGCAGCAGCGCCTGGAACTCGCTGTTGCGGGCCTCCTTGGCCGTGCCCATGGCCGAGTCACCCTCGACGATGAAGAGCTCGGTCCGGTCCACGTCGGTGCTGCGGCAGTCGCGCAGCTTCGGCGGGAGCGAGGACGTCTCCAGGGCGTTCTTGCGGCGCTGGGTCTCCTTGTGCAGCCTCGCCGAGATGCGCGACTTCATCTCGGCCACGACCTTCTCCAGCAGCTGGGCAGCCATCTGCTTGTCGCCGCGCTTGGTCGAGGTGAGCAGCGAGGTCAGCTCCGTCTCCACGACCTTGCTGACGATGGCGCGCACGGCGTTGGTGCCGAGCACCTCCTTGGTCTGCCCCTCGAACTGCGGCTCGGCCAACCGGACGGTGACGACGGCGGTCATGCCGGCGAGGACATCGTCCTTGTCGACCTTGTCGTTGCCGACCTTGAGCTTGCGGGCATTGGACTCCAGCTGCTTGCGGAAGACCTTGAGCAGGGCCTGCTCGAAGCCCGCGACGTGGGTGCCGCCCTTGGGCGTGGCGATGATGTTGACGAAGGCGGACAGCTTGGTGTCATAGCCGGTCCCCCATCGCAGCGCGATGTCCACCCCGCACTCACGCTCGACGTCGGTCGGGGTCATGTGCCCCTTGGCATCGAGGACGGGGACGGTCTCGGTGAAGGTCCCGGTGCCCTCGAGACGCCACACGTCCGTGACGGGCGCATCCGGAGCGAGGAATTCGACGAACTCACTGATCCCACCGTCATGGTGGAAGACCTCCTCGACCGCCTCGCCCTCACGCTCGTCGCGCACGACGAGGGTCAGGCCGGGCACCAGGAAGGAGGTCTGCCGGGCACGGGCAGCCAAGGCCTCACGGTCGAGCCCGGCGCCCTTGAGGAAGATCTGCGGGTCGGCCCAGTAGCGCACCCGCGTGCCGGTCACCCCGCGCTTGGCCTTGCCGATGACCGCGAGCTCGCTGCCCTTGTCGTAGGGGCTGAAGTCATTGTCGGGAGAGATCTCCCCCTTCGCCCCCGCGACATCGGAAAAGGTGCCGGGCTCGCCGCGACGGAAGCTCATCGCGTAGGTCTTGCCCCCACGGTCGACCTCGACGTCCAGGCGGGAGGAGAGTGCGTTGACCACGGAGGCACCCACGCCGTGGAGTCCACCGGAGGCCGTGTAGGAGCCGCCGCCGAACTTCCCCCCGGCGTGGAGCTTGGTGTAGACGACCTCGACGCCCGTCAGGCCGGTGCGCGGCTCGATGTCGACGGGGATCCCGCGGCCGTTGTCGCGCACCTCGACGGAGTCGTCCGCGTGCAGCACGATCTCGATCCGGTCGCCGTGGCCGCCGAGGGCCTCGTCGACCGCGTTGTCGATGATCTCCCACATGCAGTGCATGAGGCCGCGCTGGTCGGTGGAGCCGATGTACATGCCCGGCCGCTTGCGGACGGCCTCGAGCCCCTCGAGAACCTGCAGATGATGCGCGGTGTAGTCCTGCGCCGTCTTGCTGCTCGCGGTCTTCTTGGCGGTGGTGGTGGTGGCTGCCGGAGGCACGAAGGGGGCCTGCCTTGTCGGTCGTCGGGTGGGACCACTGCAGGCTAGTCCGCAGCCCGGACAGCGCCGGGGAGGTGCCCGCTCGTGGTGTCGCGGAGCGCGCCGGGGATGTGCCGTCGGTCACGCCACGCGGAAAAGGTGCTCTCCGGGAAGCCTTTCGCATGTTTGACTGTTGTCTCGGACGTCCACGGAAATCAGCATGAAATGAGGCAACACGTGAACGCGACCCTGGTCAGCCCCATGACCGCAGCCGACCGCTGCGACCGCTGCGGAGCCAAGGCCTACGTGCGTGCCCGCCTCCACGCGGGCGGCGAGCTGCTCTTCTGCGCCCACCACGGGCGAGAGCACATCCCGGCACTGAAGGATCTGGCGGAGATCGACGACGACACGAGTCGTCTCGACGAGAGCACGACGGCGTCGGCGCCGGCCGAAGAGCGCTGAGCGGCACCAGCGCGTGCTGACCCTGGCCGTGGAGGCCACCCCTGACCCCACCACGGCAGTACTGTGGCTCGCCGTCGCGATCTACGTCGTCGGCGTGCTCGGCATCATCATCCCGGTCCTTCCGGGACTGCTGCTGTGCGTCGCCGCGGTGCTGCTGTGGGCGGCAGAGACGGGCGGGACGATCGCCTGGGTGACCCTCGGGATCGTCGTGGTGATCTACGCGATCTGCTTGGCACTGCAGTTCCTGCTGCCCGGGCGGCGGATGAAGCGCGAGGGCGTCGGTGGCCTGACGCTCGCACTGGGTGTCGTCGGCGCCATCGTCGGCTTCTTCGTCATCCCCGTGGTCGGCCTGCCCATCGGCTTCGTCCTGGGTGTCTTCGCCGCGGAGTACGTCCGCTTCCACGAGCTCGACCGGGCCTGGCAGGCCACGAAGTCAGCGCTGCGCGGGGTCCTGCACAGCATGGGGATCGAGCTCGGGGCCTCGCTGCTCATCGCCATCACCTGGACCGCGGGCATCCTCATCCACTGAGGGCGTGGCTCTACCAGCCCTGACCCTGCTGGCGCCGCTCTTCCCAGCGCTGTTCCATGCGCTCCATGAAGGTGCCGTGCTTGGCGGGCTTGCCCGCCTTGCCGGATCCCTTGCCTCGGGACCGCTTGCGTCCCGTGCGCGGACTGCGGACCGAGCCGTCGTCACCCACGAGCCCCAGTCCCTTGCCCTGCCTGCTCCCGCTGGGAGTGAGCGCGAGGGCGACCGACGCGACGATGAGGACGAAACCGGCGACGCCAACCCACAGGTTGGTGTTGATGCCCAGCAGGACCACACCCAGCCCGGCAATCGCGCCGATGATGCCGATGATCAGGCGCCGACGGTCCGAGTGCTCGGACTTGGCGCCGTTCATCTGCGAGGCAAAGCGAGGGTCCTCGGCCCGGATGGCCTCTTCCATCTCCTCGAGCATCTGCCGCTCGCGCTCTGTCAGCGCCACGGTGACCTCCCTACCAGCCTGATCTCATGCGGGGTGAGCCCGCGGGTCCCCACGTCGGGTGAACCGCCGTGGTCTGCTCAGTCTAGATCGCGACCGCGGCCTGCGGTAGGTGGGCCCGACGTGCGACTCCGGTCGGCGAGCAGGCTCGCCGGTCGAACGCTGCCTGCACCAAAGCGCGCGCTTGCTCGGTCGATGGCCCGATCGGCCTCGCGCCAGCCGTGCTCGGGCTCGTCGAGAGCCACCTGGACGGGCGTCGAGGAGGCCTCGGACAGCTGCTCGACCCGCACCCCGACCAGTCGGACGCGGGCACGCTGCAGGCCCAGGGCGTCGTAGAGCTCTCGGGCCATCGCCGCGATGTCCCGGGAGACGTCGGTGGCATCACGCAGGGAGCGGGAGCGACTGATCGTGGAGAAGTCGGCGAAGCGCACCTTGATGCTCACGGTGCGGCCGACGAGCCCGGCGGCCCGCAGCCGGGAGGCGGTCTTGTCGCTCAGACCCAGCAGGGTGCGGTGGACGACGTCGGGGTCGTCGACGTCCTGGTCGAAGGTCCGCTCGTTGCCGATGCTGCGCTCGCGTCGGACCGGCTGGACGGCTCGGGGGTCTCGTCCCCAGGCCAGGTCGTGCAGGTGGTTGCCGGTGGCCTCACCGAGCCCTCGCACGAGCGTGGCACGGGGGGTGTGGGCAATGTCGGCGACCGTCTTGAGCCCCAGACGGGCGAGTGCCTCCTCGGTCTTGTCCCCCACGCCCCACAGCGCGCCGACGGGCAGCTGCTGGACGAAGGTGACGACCTCATCAGCGGGGATGACGAGCAGCCCGTCGGGCTTGGCCAGGCCGGAGGCCAGCTTGGCGACGAACTTGCTGCTCGCGACGCCCACGGAGCAGGTGATGCCTTGCTCGTCGGCGACGGTGTCGCGGATGCGCTGGGCGATCGTCGCCGGTGAGCCCATGAGTCGCACAGCGCCAGCGATGTCGAGGAAGGCCTCGTCACTGCTCAGTGGCTCCACGTAGGGGGTGATGTCGGCGAAGGTCGCCATGATCGCCGCAGAGATGCGCGAGTAGAGCTCGTGCTCCGGCGGCAGGATCGTCGCCTGCGGGCACAGGCGACGGGCGCGCCCCATCGGCATGGCCGAGGAGACGCCGAAGGCCCTCGCCTCGTAGGTCGCCGACAGGACGACTCCGCGGTTGCCGCCGCCGACGATGACCGGGGTCCCGACGAGCTCGGGGTGGGCGATGAGGGACGCCGAGGCGAAGAAGGCGTCCATGTCGACGTGCAGGATCGTGCACCCGGTGTCGTCCGGGGGCCCCTGACCAGCCCTCGGTGGGGGCCGGTATTGACGCCGGCTCATCGTCTCTCAGTCGCGACGGGCGATGAGGTGGACGGCGCCACCCAGCGCCGACAGCCCGATGCGGCCGGCGTCGGCGGAGGCCAGCTCCTCGAGCTCCAGGAGCGCCTGACGGTCGGCCTCGGTGTCGACGAAGGTGCTGGGCACGACATCGCTGAAGATCCGTACCCCTCGGGTCTCGAGGGTGGTGAAGCCGGCGCGGGTGAGCATCTCGGCGAGCGTCGCCCGGTCGAAGCGGCGCGGCACCGGGTCGTCCTCACCCCACCGCCCGTCGGGGGCGGTCAGCGCTGTCGTGGCCTGGTCGAAGCGGCCGGCGAGGGCACGGGCGATGACGGCAGCCACCCGCTGCGCGGTGACGAGGGACAGGTGCCCACCCGGGGCGAGGACCTCGGCGATGCGGGCCAAGGTGGCCCCGGGGTCCTCGACGTACTCGAGGGTGCCGTGGCAGCACAGCAGGTCGATGCTGCCGGGCGCGACGATGCCGGCGAGGGTGTCGGCGTCGCCCTGGACGGCGCTGATCCGGTCTGCTGCGTCGGACTCGGCGACGCGTCGGCTCATCGAGGCGAGCGCGTCGGGGCTCGGGTCGACGACGGTGACGGTGTGGCCCTGCTCGGCGAGCGCGACGGCCAGCCCGCCGGTGCCACCGCCGAGGTCGAGGACGCGCAGTGGCCGAGAGAGCTCGCTCTGGCGGGACTCGCTGAGCTCACGCACCTGCGACCAGATCGCGGCGGTCCGGACATTGCCCTCGACACCGCTGCCTCCACGGCGCCACGCTCGCTCATCAGTCATGGCTCCAACCCTAGTCGCCGCCGGTGACACCCCCTTCGCGCGTCGGGAGTTCGCCCCCTTCACAGGGGGCGAAGGGGGTTTGCCCCCTCTGAAGGGGGCGAAGGCTCAGCGCCCGGAACTGCCGACATCACAGCTGGTCCCCACCAGCGGGGACCAGAGATCCAGACACAAGGGGTCGAGGTAACCAGGGCCGACTATTCGGTCCCCTGGCACCTCGACCCGACGACCGAGGCGAAGGGAGTTTCGCCCCCTCTGAGGGGGGCAAACCTCAGTGCCCCGAGCTGCCCGGGGAGGAGTGCCACAGCTTGCGCGGGGGCTCGACGCCAGAGCCGGCGGGACGTGTGTCCGCCCACGGTGACTGACGGAAGCCTGACGCGTGGACGAGCACGCGGTGCCCCTCGGGCTGCTGGTGCGCGGCGTCACGAGCCCGGGCGAGGTCGTCGGCCTCGTCGAGCGCAGCGTGCACGGCCTCGATCCCGCCACGCTCCCAGGCCTCCCACAGCGTCGACAGCTCCCACGCACCGGAGGCGAGCATCGAGATCCCGCGCGGCCCGGCCCGGCGGGTCGTGCCGCGCACGAGCAGCAACCAGGAGTGGAAGATCGTCGCCGCATAAGGACCCTGCACGTCCTCGAAGAAGGTCGCGTCGACCGGGCCGGTGGAGTCGTCGACGGTGAGGAAGACGACCCGCCGCCCGGAGCGGATCGGTGGCGTCTGGGTGGCGACCTTGACCCCGGCGGCGAGGATCTGCGCGCCATTGCGCACCGAGAGCAGGTCGGCGCTGCGGGTCACGCCGAGCGCCTGGAGCATCGGGGCGTAGAAGTCCATGACATGCCTGGACGCGTCGAGGCCGAGGATCTCCAGCTCGGCGCTCACCTGGTCGGGGACGGTCATCTCGGGCAGGCCGACGCCGTCGCCGAGCTCCGGGGAGTCACCGAGGTCGAGGGTCAGCTGGCTGGCGACGGGGGTGACGGCGCTCGTGCGCACCTGCTGCGCCCCCGGCTGACCGGCGGCCCATGCCGGGACATCGGCCCGCCGTGTCCGCCCTCGGGAGCGACCTGATGTGGCGCGTGACCAGCGGTCGAGCTCGGCGACGTGCAACAACAGGTCACGGCGAGTCAGCCGACCTCGGTTGCCGAGCCCCGGACCGCCGCGCCCTGCCCCGGTGCCGTGCACCGAGTCGAAGGCCCCGACGAGGATCAACCGCTCGACGACGGGCCGGCTCACCGCAGCCCGCTGCCAGAAGTCGGCGAGCGAGTCGTAGGGCGCCCCGGCGACGACGCGAGCGATCTCGCCATCGCTCATGCCCTTGACATCGGCGAGTGAGAGGCGGATCCCCCAGCCGGACCCGTCGGGCAGGTCCGGGTCGTCCGGGGGCTGCCCGGCCACCGGCGCGCGCTCGATGCGGTACTCCCCCGTGCTCGCGTTGACGTCGACGCCGAGGACGGTCACGCCGAGCGAGCGGGCCTCCTCGAGGAGCAGCCGCTTGGGGTACATGCCGGGGTCATGGGTGAGGACACCGGCGAGGAAGGCTGCCGGATGGTGGGTCTTGAGCCACGCGGACTGATAGGTCGGCATGGCGAAGGCTGCGGCGTGCGCCTTGCAGAAGCCGAACGAGGCGAAGGCAGCCAGCACCGTCCAGATCCGGTCGATGTCGGCCTGCGGGTAGCCGCGGGCGGCCGCAGCGGGACGCCACCAGGCCTCGATGCGCGCCTGTCCGTCAGGGCTGCCCATGGTCCGTCGTACCTCGTCGGCCTGCGCCAAGGTCGCGCCGCTCGTCTCGGAGATGATCCGCAGCATCTGCTCGTGGAAGACGACG
>JAKDKQ010000173.1 GCA_030453295.1 Janibacter sp. | reverse complement strand
CGATCCGCCCTTCTTGACCTGTAGACAACAAACTTCTGTGAGGCAGCAGAGGATCGACGCAAAGGGGGCGTCGTCTGCCACGACCTTCGCACTCAGCAGCATCTCACCGTTCCGGTCACTTGGCTGGCTGGATCTCGCTCTCCACGACCCACTTGTGATTTGTCATCTTCATGCCATCCATCGTGAGGTCGACCATGTACACCGTCTCGTCGGTCGAGCTGTCGATCGTCGCCTCGGCGCCATCCATGCCGGCCATGTGATCGGCAGCCAGGACGACCTCGGTACCCGCTTCCAATGGCGCGTCGCCGGGGTCCTTCAGCTCCTCGTGAACGACCCACTTGTGGTCCGTGATCCGCTGGCCGCCGTCCGTGGGCGTGTAGCTGATGGAGTAGGCCGTTGTGTCGAAGGCGCCCGAGATGGTCGCATCGGCCCCCTGCATCCCCGGCATGTGGTCAGCAGTCAACGTCACCTTCGTGCCCACGGGATACGTCGGAGAACTCGCCTGCTCGATGCCCTCAGGAGGAGGTCCGCCATCAGTCTTGTGACCACCCATGGCCTCGCTGGTCCCACTGCTGGACGCGGACGAGTCAGACGTCATCGACGACTGTGGTGACTGCGTCGCGTCATCTTCGGCCGTTCCTCCGCACCCTGCCAGCAGCGCAATTGCCGCCGCGGCAGTCGCTGCCGCGTGAACCTTCCGATGGGCCGTCGTCATGCCATCTTCCTTCCTTCGTGCTTTTCTCCTCGTGAACTTTCATACCCTTACCCCCTGGCAGTATGTACGGCTGCGTCGGATGGAGCAGGACGAGTTCGAGCAGGGTCCCGACATCTTGAACCAGGGCATGCTGACCAATCGTGGGCACATAGCCCAGCAGCTGTTCGCTCCTGTGCCAGGCGAGCAGGTTTCGGCATACCTCGCTGGGGTAACCCAAGGACTCTCGTCGACGCGCCGCATGGACCGTTGTCGCGTCGCCCCATTTGATGAAGGAGTACAGACATGCACACCGTGGAGCAGATGCTCGAGACCTACCCGAAAGATCTGGGTGGCATCGACAAAGCCAAGTTGATCGAGTGCATCCAAGCCTGCTTCGAGTGCGCCCAGACGTGCACCGCCTGTGCCGACGCCTGTCTGAGTGAGGACACAGTCGCTGATCTCACCAAGTGCGTCCGCGCCAATCTCGATTGCGCGGACATCTGCACGACGACCGGCTCGGCGCTTTCGCGCCACACCGGTTACGACCCCAACCTCACGCGGGCTTTCCTCGAGGCCTGTGCGACAGCCTGCAAGTCGTGCGGTGACAGCTGTGAGGAGCATGCCTCGATGCATGAGCACTGCCGCGTCTGTGCCGAGGCGTGCCGGCGGTGCGAGCAGGCCTGCCGCGAGTTGATCACCTCGCTCACCTGACCGATTATCGGGGCCGGGTCGCGCGCCACCCGTGATCCGGCTGGCCGATCTCGTCAAGGGCATGCCGCGCTCAGAGTTCGCGCTGCATGGCCGTGATCTCGGCCTTCTGGGCCTTGACGATGCTCTTGGCCGTTCTCTTGACTGCGTTGTCCTCGGTCGTGGTGAGAACTTGCTCTGCCATGGTTACGGCGCCTTGATGGTGCTTGATCATGAGGGTGAGCCACTGCTTGTCGAACTTGGCGCCAGTGGCCGACTCGAGTTTGGACATCTCATCCTGCGTCATCATCCCGGACCCGTGGTCCATGCCGGAAGAGCTTGGGGTGGGGGCGTCCCAGTCCTTGAGCCAACCTTCCATCGTCTGGATTTCTGGGTCTTGGGCGTCCTTGATGTCCTTGGCGAAGTCATGGACTTGCCCTGATGCCTTGGCGGAAGGGTCGAGAGCGAGGTCGGCCATCGTGATCGCTTGCTCGTGGTGGGGGATCATCATCTGGGCGAACATGATGTCACCTTGCCGGCCATCCGCCGCCGTGGACGTGTCGCTGGTGCTCATCGGTGTCTTGTCATGGTCCATCCCGGACATGGATCCGTCCGAGCCGCTGGAGCAGGCAGCCAAGGTGCCTGCGGTGAGGGTTGTCGCGACCACGAGAGCAGCGCGCCGTGCAAGTCGGGTCATGGGGACTCCTTCGCCAAATGTTTTGCGGACACATCCACCCTCACGTCGCGAGATGATGATTCGACCCCGCTCTCGTTGAGGTTCGATGAAGGCCACCCGCTGATGCACAGGGACGGCGACGACGGGTCACTGAACCAACGTCTGGGTGGTAGTTCCTGCATCCTTGGTGCTGATCACCTGCCCTTCGACAGACGCGATGATCTCCACCTGCCCGTCACTGGTACGGCCCGCCCACAGCGCTTCGGCCACCCCGATGCTCCTGGGGTGAAGGGTCCAGGTTTGGCCGACGTCGCTGCTGATTGCGAGTCTTCCTGCGGCCGACGAGATCACGATGGTCTCCTCGTCGGCCCAGGCGGCGAGCACGGCCGTCTCTGGGGGATCGAGGGAGGCCCAGGTGGCGCCCTCGTCCTGGCTCATGAGCAGGCCGGCGCTGGTGGTGGCCAGCAACTTCCCGGACGTGGGAGAAGCGGCCAGTACTCGTGGCGGCGAGGGGATGTCCCGCGTGGTCCAGGTCGTGTTGTCGCTGGTGTGTCGGAGCGTTCCGTCAAACCCGATGACGCCGTCTGGGCCGACCGTCAGGGCGTGGAAGTCCGAGCGTCCACCGAGTGAAGCGACCTGCCAGGTCCGGCCTGTGTCCTGGGATGTGATGAGACCGACTGGCTGGGGCAGATCGGTGCCGGGCGCTGGGTGGCCGGAGGCGTACAGGGTGCCGTCGTCGTCGATGGTGAAGCCCATGAGGTCGATGGCAGGCCCTATGCGGGCGAGTTTGCCATCGACCTTCTGGAACAAGCCTTGGTGTGAGGCCACGAGAAGGTCGCCGGTGAGCGGATGTCGGGCGATCCCGTGAACATGAAGCATGGGTGTGGGCTGTTCGGCCGCAGCGCCTCCTGCAGGGGTCGACGACTGGTTACCGGCGGACTGGGGCGTCCCGGTCTCGGAGGTGGACGAACAGGCGGCCAGCAACGCCACGACAGCGGCGGTAGCGACACCAAGGACAGCACGTCGTCGAAGGGGCCTCATGTGGTGTACTTCAGGGCGATCATCATGCCAGCCTCGGCGTGGTAGATGTTGTGGCAGTGGATCATCCAGTCACCTGTGTTGTCAGCGTCGAGGTCGATGGCGAATGACTGCATCGGGGCCATGAGGACAGTGTCCTTCCTGAGCCCGGAGGGCAGGGCGAAGGTGTGCCCGTGCACGTGCAGCGGGTGGGTCATCATCGTCATGTTGGTGGCGTTGATCCGCAGTCGTTGCCCGGCCTGGACGGTCAACGGTTCGTTCTCGCCGAACGGCGCCCCGTTCATCCCCCACGCGTAGGGCTGCATCGATCCGGTGAGGGTCAGCCGCGTGGTCGCATCAGCAGTCCTGCTGGGTAGCTTGGCAGCCTGGGTGGGTCGGAGGTCGGAGCCGATGAGGACCTTCCCGGACAGTTCTCGTGGGTTGGCGCCCTCACCGGGTGCACTGCCGCTTCCGGTGCGGATCAGGGCCATGGCCTGGCCACCGCTGGTCTTGCCGACCGGCTTGGCCACCAAGGGAAAGGCCCCGTCGCCAAGGGTGACGATCGCGTCGTACCGTTCACCCATCCCGATGTAGAACGCATCTGTCTCGGTCGGTTGGACAGGGAATCCGTCGCTGTGCGTGATCGTCATCCGATGCCCTCCGAGAGCGACGGCGAAGATGGTGTCGGAGGCGGCGTTGATGAATCGCAGACGAACCTTCTGCCCAGGCTTGGCAGTGAGCGTCTCAAGGTCTGCGGGCGGGCGCCCGTTGATGAGGAAGTAGGGATAGGTCACATCTCCGGCGTCACCCCAAGGCCCGGCCTCGTCCGTGGTGCCTCGGCTCATGCCATCCATCTCGCCGTGGTCCATGCCATCCATGCCACCGGATCCGGAATCATTGGCCACGAGCTCATCCAGGACCTGCTCGGGTGTGGTGCCCGTTCCGTCGATCCAGTCATCGAGGACAAGGACCCACTCGGTGTCGTAGTCGCCTGGCTCGTTCGGGTCGTCGACGATCAACGGGGCGTACAGTCCCCGGTCCAGCTGAACGCCGACGTGGGGGTGGAAGAAGTACGTGCCCGGGTCGGGCGCGGTGAACTCGTAGACGTAGGAGGTCTCCGGCTTCACCGGGTCCTGCGTCATGCCGGGGACGCCGTCGGCCGGGTTGCGCAGACGAATACCGTGCCAGTGGATGGTGGTCTCGTCCGGAAGTTGGTTGTCGAGGGTGACGCGCAGGAAATCGCCGGCGGTGGCCCGCACAAGTGGACCAGGCACGGCGTCGCCGTATCCCCAGGTCGAGACGGTGCGGCCCGCCAGATCGAGGGTGATCGGCTTGGCGGTCAACGTCTTGGTCACCACCGTCTGCCCAGGGTCAGGTGAGACAGGCGTCGGAGCGCCGAAGGTGCCCCTCGGCGCACGTGCACCCGATCCTTGGGTGGCGGCATAGGCTCCCAAGCCCGCTGCGCCAGCGGCACCGAGACCGCCGATCAGCAGGCCACGGCGAGTGATGGTGTTCATAGTTTCCCTTCCAAGCGTCGATGTACCGACGCACGTCAGCGGCCGTGAATGATCAGGTGACGTCGCTTCTCGTACTCATCGACGCTCAGGTCACCGCGGGCCAGTCCTTCGTCGAGAAGCGTCAGCGCGTTGGTCCGGGTAGGGCCTGTGGCGGTGCTTCTCTGGCCGGGAAACAGTGCGCGCACGGCGAGCACGACGATCACCCACAAGGCGAGGATCCCTACGGCCATGCCCAGCCACATCACGTTGCAGCCGTGGTTCCACATCATCGGAGACCCCTTCCTGAAGCCGACCTTCCGGCATGCATACAGGCTCCGGCAGGTAGGTCATGGGTTGGTGGTCGCCGCGTTGAGGTTTGACGAAGATCCTCATCGATTC
>JAKDKQ010000172.1 GCA_030453295.1 Janibacter sp. | reverse complement strand
GCTCGCCGCGCTCGCGCTCGAGCAGATGCGCCATCAGGGTCGCCCCGGCGCCTGAGCCGCTCAACAAGAGTTGCCTCGCCTTCGCATGGGTTCAAGACTCTTGCGAAGGCGGGGATTCTCGGGTCACCCGATAATCCTGAGGCCAGTGTGGCGCGCGTCAGGCGCCCAGGTCGGCAGTGGCGGCGGCGTGGGCGCGCGCCAGCTCCTCCAGGTCGACCCGGTACTCAGCGATCCGGCAGCCCAGACCGTTGGGCTTGATCGTGATGCTCTCCGTGGCCCAGTGCTCGAAGACCTCCGACCGCTTGTGCAGCGGCGCATCACCTGAGGCATTGACGACCCGCCACCACGTGACACCGCTGCCGTACTCACGCAGGACCCAGCCGACCTGACGTGGGCCGATCCCGACGAGCGCGGCGATGTCCCCGTAGGAGATGACCCGGCCGCGGGGCACCAGCTCGACCGCGCGCAGGACCTTCTCGACGAGGACATCGTCCACGACTACTTCTCCGTGATCGTCACGCTCTCGATGGTGTGGATCTCCCTCGGGGGGCCATCGCCCATGGAGCCGTCGTCCTCGATCGCCGTGACGTGCTCCATGCCCTTGGTGACCTTGCCGAAGAGGCTGTACAGCGGCGGGAGCGAGACCCCGTTGTCGCCGGTGATGATGAAGAACTGCGAGCCATTGGTGTCCGGGCCGCGGTTGGCCATCGCCAGGGAGCCGACCTCGTAGTCGCCCTGCTTCGGCAGCTCGTCCTCGAAGGTGTAGCCCGGGCCCCCGCTGCCGTCGCCGGCCGGGTCGCCACCCTGGGCCATGAAGTCCTGGATGACGCGGTGGAAGTTCAGTCCGTCGTAGTACTTGTAGCGGGCGAGGACGACGAAGTTGTTGACGGTCTTCGGTGCCTTCTTGGCGTCGAGAGCGACCTCGATGTCGCCCTCGTCGGTGGCCAGGGTCGCGGTGTACGTCTTCTTGACGTCGATGCACATCGGCGGTGCCTGCTCGAAGGTCGTCGCGCGCACCGTGGCGCCGTCCTCCGGGGGGCACTCGGTCGTGCCGCTGATGGTCGTGGTCGTCGGGGCGGAGGCTGAGGAGGCCCGGCCGTCGGTGGTGCCGGTGTCTGTCCCGCACCCCGCGAGGGCGAGGAGGGCAGCAGCAGCGATGGCAGGCGTGGCACGGCGGATCATGGCTACGGAGTCTACGAAGACTTGCTGACAGGGGCGCATGATGAGGACATGACTGCTCTCACTGACCTGCTCGGGATCCGACACCCGATCGTCTGCGCGCCCATGGCGGGCGTCGCCGGTGGCCGCCTCGCGCACGCCGTCTCCGCGGCAGGTGGGCTGGGCATGATCGGGGCTGGAGGGAGTGCAACACCGGAGTGGATCGCGGAGCAGGCGGCGCTCGCCGGGGCGGGAGGCACCCCCTTCGGCATCGGTCTGATGGCCTGGGTACCGCAACTGTCCACCCAGCTCGACGCGATCATCGCGCTCGCGGGCGAGCAGCGGCCGACCCTCCTGTCGGTCTCCTTCGGCGATCTCACCGAACCGGTGGCCCGGCTGCGCGGGTCGGGCCTGCGCACCGCCTGCCAGGTGGGCAACGCCGCCGACCTGGAGCTGGCCCTCGCGGCCGGAGCGGACCTCATCGTCGCCCGCGGTGCCGAAGGGGGCGGACACGGCCGTGACGAGCTGGGCACCGAGGCGATGCTCGACCTCGCGCTGACCACCGCCGACCGACCAGTCCTTGCGGCCGGCGGTGTCTCGACCGCGGATGACGTGGCCCGCGCACTCGGCCAGGGCGCGGCCGGCGCGTGGTGCGGCACCCCCTTCCTCACCTGCGTCGAGGCCGACAACACCCCGCGGGCCCGGGCCGCGCTCATCGCGGCCGATGACACCCGGTACTCGCGGGTCCACGACGTCGCGCAGGGCCTCGCCTGGCCCCGGGAGTTCGGCGGACGAGCCGTCGCGACCCCCTTCGTCCGGCGGTGGGCCGGCGACGAGGACGCGATGACCGCTGACGCCAAGGGTGAGCACGCTGCGGGCCGCGAGCGCGGCGACACCGGCTACACCCCGCTCTACGCCGGGGTCGGTGTCGACCGTCTGACGGCCGAGACCGACGCGGCGAGCGTCGTCCGCGCGCTGGTGGACCGCATTTGATGTACCTGTGACGGTGACCACAGAATGAGGGCATGAGCGACGAGACCTCCCCGGGCGTGCACTTCCCGGCCGACGACCAGGGCAAGCGGTCGACGACCACGACGACGAAGGGGGTCCTCGCGGACTCGGTCCGCGGGGTCGACCCCGAGCTGGCCCAGCGCATCGACGACACCCGTGACTGGCGCAAGGACTACGTCGACCACGTCCACGACGTGACGGCGGCCAGTGCCGGGTCCGCCGACCGGGCGGCGAGGATCGCGACCGACGGGCTCGCCTCGATGCGCCGCCGGATGGTCATGGTCGACGGCGCAGGCCGCGAGGTGCCGATCGCGGCTGCCGAGCTGACGATGCCGACCGGTGCGGCCCCCTTCGGCACCGAGAGCGTGCGGGGTACTGCTGAGCCGGTCACCCGGCTGCGCGTCCCCGTCGGCGGCCGCGAGATCGAGGGCGAAGAGCTGCGCGGACAGCTCGGTGCCTGGGTCGACGCGGGGATCGTCGAGCCGTCCTTCGCGGTGGCGGTCGCCGAGGTCATCGACCACCCGGAGTGGCTGGCGCTGCCGGGCCACCGCGCCCTGCTCATCGGGGCCGGAGCCGAGATGGGCCCGCTGGAGACCCTGCTGTCGTGGGGAGCCGACGTACTCGCGATCGATCTGCCCCGCAGCCGGGCCTGGCGGTACAAGAAGGGGCTGGCGACGCGAGGTGCTGGCACGCTCACCTTCCCCGTCGACGCCTCGGGCGACTCCGGCGCGGACGTCATCCACCAGCCCGGTGAGGTCCTCGAGTGGGTCCGCCGGGTGCGGGGCGAGGACCCGCTCGCGGTCGGCATGCACGCCTACGCCGACTCCGGGGTGCACGTGCGGGTGAGCGCCGCGGTCGACCTGCTGATGGATGCCCTGACCGAAGACGACCCGCAGACGGCGCTGGCCTGGCTGGCGACGCCGACCGACGCCTTCGTCGTTCCGGCGGATGTCGTCGCCGAGTCGCGGCGCCGCTGGGCCGGGCGCGGCCTGGCGCTCAGGGGGACCCAGGCGCCCTTGCGTGCCATGGGTCGCGGTCGTCTCTTCGCCCCCGCCTACCGCGACACCCGCGAGGGGCAGCTCGGCATCGCCGATGTGCTGGTGCCCCAGCAGGGACCCAACTATGCGATCGCCAAGCGGCTGCAGCGCTGGCGCGGCGTCGCGGCCGAAGGGAGCGGCCAGCGGGTCTCCTTCAACGTCGCCCCGGCGACGTGGACCCGGTCCGTCACCAAGAACCCCGTGCTGGGCGCGGCGTACGGTGGCGCGCACCACTTCGGGGTGGAGGTCTTCGCGGCCGAGACGGTGCGGCCCCTGATGGCCGCGCTGCTCGTGCGTGATCTCGTGCGCGAGACGCCGCAGCGGGAGCACCCGGAGGAGCTCTTCAGCGATGCCGCCGCCCACGGTGGTCTGTGGCGGGTGGGCTACGAGCCCAAGACGGCGCTCGGTGTCGCGGCGGTCGCGGGCCTGCCCGGGTCGCTGCGTCGGCGCGTGCACAAGGGGTCGTCCTGAGGCATTCCGTGGCGAATCCAGCCACCGAATGCACCAGGACGACCTGTTGTGCTCAGCCCTGTGTGGTCAGCCCCCGTCGTGCCCGCGCAGCAGCTCGCTGAAGTCGGTGATCGGGCCGAGCGGCCCGGCTTCTTCGTCGCCCTGGGCGAAGCCCGCGACCCCGGTGCGCTCGGCGACGACGAGTCCGGCGAGCTCGCCGGCGGCCCGGTGCACCCGGGAGTCGAGGTCACTCTCGCCGCCGAAGTCCTCGGTCGCGGCAAAGACGGCCGTCGGGACGACGATCGCGCGCAGGTAGGCGAAGAGCGGGCGCATGGCGTGCTCGAGCACGAGGCTGTGTCGCGGCGTCCCGGCAGTGGCCGCCATGAGGACGGGTGTGCCGGTCAGCGAGTCCTTGTCGAGCAGGTCGACGAAGGTCTTGAAGAGGCCCGAGTAGCTTGCGGAGAAGACCGGAGTCACGGCGATGAGTCCGTCGGCTGCGGTGACCGTGCGCTGGGCGACGCTCAGAGCCGGGGTGGGCCGGCCCCCGGACACCATCGACTCGGCCATCTCGACCGCCAGCTCACGCAGCTCGACGAACTCGATGTCCGCCGACTCCCCGCGCCCGCTGACGGCGGAGGAGGTGGCGGCAGCGAGCTGGTCGGCGAGCAGGCGGGTGCTCGACGGCTGGGACAGCCCAGCGCTGATGACGACGATGCTCCGGGTCACTGGGTGGCCATCTCCTTCTGCTGCTGCTCCTGCTGGGCGATCACAACAGGACTCGTCACGACCATACGGTGGGGGCTCCCTTCGCCCTGCGCCACCAGCGAGCTGTGCGTCGGGGGCTCGCTCGGGACCCCCTCGGGCCGGCGCGCCTCGAACTCCTTGCGCAGCACCGGCACGACCTCGCGGCCGAGGATCTCGACCTGCTCCAGGACCATCTCCAGGGGCAGCCCGGCGTGGTCCATGAGGAAGAGCTGACGCTGGTAGTCACCGACGTGGTCGGCGAAGGACAGCGTCCGCTCGATGACCATCTCGGGGGTGCCGACGGTCAGCGGGGTCTGCCGGGTGAAGTCCTCCATCGACGGACCGTGCCCGTAGACCGGCGCGTTGTCGAAGTAGGGGCGGAAGACCCGCTTGGCCTCGGCCTCGGTCTGCGCCATGAAGGCCTGCCCGCCGAGCCCGACGATCGCCTGGCTGGCGTCCCCGTGCCCGTAGTGCTCGAAGCGCTGGCGGTACAGACCCACCATCTGGGCGGTGTGCTCGAGGTTCCAGAAGATGTTGTTGTGGAAGAACCCGTCGCCGTAGTACGCGGCCTGCTCGGCGAT
>JAKDKQ010000171.1 GCA_030453295.1 Janibacter sp. | reverse complement strand
GTGAGCTCGGCGACAAGCGGAGCGAGCCCCTCCTGGTCGTCGGCCGCGACACCCAGCCGCAGGGTTACCTCGGCGTCGTAGGTGGCGTCGAGGACGTGCACCCCGCGGGAGCGCAGCTCGTTGTCGATCCGCCCGGCCTCGGTGTGCGAGACGACCAGCTCGTGCTCGAGCACCAGGACCCGGCGCAGGGTGCCCACGGCATCCAGCCCGGACCGGACCGAGTCGCTGTAGGCCCGGACCAGGCCACCGGTGCCGAGCAGCACACCGCCGAACCAGCGGGTGACCACTGCGACGACGTCCGACACCTCATGACCCTGGAGCACCTCGAGCATCGGGGCACCGGCCGTGCCCGACGGCTCGCCGTCGTCCGAGGACCTGGCGATCTCGCCACCGGGCCCGACGACGAAGGCCGAGCAGTGGTGGCGCGCGTCCCAGTGCTGCCTGCGCAGCCGCTCGACCACGGCCCGCGCGTCGTCCTCGGACTCCACCCGCTCCAGGGTGCACAGGAACCGGGAGCGCTTGACCTCCAGCTCGACCTCGCCGTCGCGGGCGATCGTGAGGTAGGACGTGGTGGTCATCGGTGCGTCAGGCTCCGGACAGCTCGCGCTCGGCCCGTGTCGGCGTCGCGCACCGGGCCCCGAGCTCCTCGTGCCGGGCGACGACCTGTGGCTCGTCGCGCATGAGCACCAGCCCCCGACGCACGAGCGTCAGCGGCGGTTTGCGGCGCTCCTTGAGGTCACGGACCAGCCGGAGGACGAAGGTCTTGAGTCGGTGGTGGCGGATGCACCACGCCGAGTGCAGCAGCCCGGCGGTCCGCAGCGCCGGGATGGCCTCGGCGGCGAAGATCCCCTCCGCGATGACGAGGTCGTCCGGGCGCGCGGTGATCGTGTGTTCTCCGACGGCGCGGGAGACGCTGATGTCGTAGACCGGCATGGACGCCTCACCGGTCGTGAGGAGTGTGCGCAGGGCGGTGACGGCGGCCTGCTCGTCCCAGCTCGCGGGGTCGTCCCAGTCGACCATCCCGAGCTCGGCGCTCACGGGCAGGTCGGACGCGTCGGCGTCCTTGTAGAAGTCGTCGAGCCGGACCACCGGCCAGCCGTGCGCGCGCTGCAGCCGACCGGCCAGCCGGGACTTGCCGGAGCCGCTCGGTCCCGCGAGCACGACGACACGGCCGTGGAGGAGGGACGGAGCAGGCGTGGGCACGAGGGGAGAGTCTAGAGGGCCGTCAGGGACTCCATCGAGGCGCGCACCGCGGCCAGCCGCCGGGCAGCCCGATCCCGCGCGCCGGCGAGGTCCGCAGGACCGGCCACCGGCTCGATCGCCTCGAGGTAGACCTTGAGCTTGGGCTCGGTGCCGGAGGGCCGCACGATGATCCGTGAGTCGTCCGCCAAGAGGTAGCGCAGGCCCTCGGTGGGGGGCAGCCCGCCGGCACCAGCGGCCAGGTCCTCGACGCTCGCCACGGGCGATCCGGCCACCTCGCTCGGGGGTGCTTGCCGCAGTCGAGCCATGATCCGACCGATGTCCGCGAGGTCCTCGACGCGGATGGAGAAGGCATCGGTCGTGTGGACGCCGAGCTGGGTGTGCAGGTCGTCGAGGACGGACTGGAGGGTCCTCCCTTCGGCCTTGAGGATCGCGGCGAGCTCGGCGATCAGCAGCGCGGCGGAGATCCCGTCCTTGTCCTTGACGAGGTCGGGCGCGACGCAGTAGCCGAGCGCCTCCTCGTAGCCGTAGTGCAGGCCCTCCACGCGAGCAATCCACTTGAAGCCGGTGAGCGTCTCCTCGTGGGGGACGCCCGACTGACGGCACATCGCGGCCAGCAGCCGCGAGGAGACGATCGAGCTGGCCATCCGGCGACCGTTGGGCACCCCACGCATCAGCAGGTGCGAGGCGAGCAGCGCGCCGAGCTCGTCACCGCGCAGCAGCCGCCAGCCACCCTCGACCGCGTCGTCGGGGACGGCGACCGCGCACCGGTCGGCATCGGGGTCATTGGCGATGACGAGGTCCGGGGCGGTCGAGCGCGCCAGGTCCAGGGCCGCGTCGAGCGCGCCGTCCTCCTCGGGGTTGGGGAAGGCGACGGTGGGGAAGTCCGGGTCGGGTGCGGCCTGGGTCGTGACCTTGGCGGGCGCGGCGAAACCGGCCCGCTCGAAGGCTCGCTCGACCGTCCTGTCGCCGACCCCGTGGAGAGCGGTGTGCAGCACCGCGATGTCTCGCGGTGTGCCCGGGGCGACCACCCCCGCCACCGCGTCGAGGTAGGCCTCGAGCAGTTCGTCGCCGAGCACCTCCCAGCCGGACTCGGCGCGCGGCACGGACGCGACCGACGCGACCTTGGAGATCTGCGTGGCGATCTGCTCGTCGCTCGGCGGCACGATCTGGCTGCCGTCGCCGAGATAGACCTTGTACCCGTTGTCCTGCGGAGGATTGTGGCTCGCAGTGACCATGACGCCGGCGTCGGCCCCGAGATGACGGATCGCGAAGGCCAGCACCGGGGTCGGCAGCGGCTCGGGCAGCAGCACGGCGCGGCCACCGGCCCCGACGACGACCGCGGCCGTGTCCGTGGCAAAGGCATCGGAGTTGTACCGGGCGTCGCGCCCGATGACGACGAAGGGGGAGTCCGTCACCGTCTTGAGGTGGCCCACCAGGCCCGCGGCGGCGCGGATGACGACGGCGCGGTTCATCCGGTGCGGACCGGCTCCGAGGGCACCGCGCAGTCCGGCGGTGCCGAACTGGAGCAGGCCGGTGAAGCGGTCGGTGAGGTCGGCGACCGCGGTGGGGTCGCCCCCTTCGGCAGCGGTGATGATGCCCTCGAGCTCGGCGCGGGTGACCGGGTCGGGGTCGTCGGCGGCCCACTCGCGGGCGGCGCCGACGAGGTCGTCGATGGCGTCCGCGCTGGTGTGGCGGGCGGCGTACTCGACCATCAGATGCGTCCGACGATGGCGGCGAGCAGGGTCCCGCAGCGCTCTGCGGCGGCCTGCCCCGCGGCCACCACCTCGTCGTGCGCGAGCGGCGTCTCGCTGATGCCGGCCGCGGCGTTGGTGACGAGCGAGACGCCGAGGAGCTCGAGGCCGGCCTCCCGGGCGGCGATCGCCTCGAGCGCGGTGCTCATGCCGACGAGGTCGGCACCGAGGATCCCGGCCATGCGCACTTCGGCGGGTGTCTCGTAGTGGGGGCCGGGGAACTGGGCGTAGACGCCTTCGCCGAGGGCCGGGTCGATCTCACGGGCCAGCTCGCGCAGCCGGGGGGAGTACAGGTCGGTGAGGTCGACGAAGTTGGCTCCCTCGATCGGTGAGGTCGCGGTGAGGTTGATGTGGTCGCTGATGAGGACCGGGGTGCCCGGTGCCCACTCCGGGCGCAGCCCGCCGCACCCGTTGGTCAGGACGATCGCCCGGCAGCCGGCGGCCGCTGCGGTGCGCACGGCGTGCACGACGGAGCGCACGCCGCGGCCCTCGTAGAAGTGGGTGCGCGTGCCGAAGACCAGCGCGCGCCGGCCCGTCCCGGCGATGTCGATCGAGCGCATCTGCCCCGAGTGCCCGGCGACGGCGGCGGCGGCAAAGCCCGGCACCTCGGCCTGCTCGACGGTCTCGACGGTCTCCCCGACGAGGTCGGCGGTCTGGCCCCAGCCCGACCCGAGGACGAGGGCGATGTCGTGGTGTGCGACGCCGGTGCGCTCGGCGATCACCGCCGCGGCGTCACGGGCGAGGGCGAAGGGGTCCTGGCTGTCGGTCTGCTCGGTCACAGCCGCAATCTACAAGGGTGGTTGGATGGGTGGCGTGACACGAACCAGCTCAGTTGTGATCCTCGGCGGCGGACCCGGTGGCTACGAGGCGGCTCTCGTCGCCGCCCACCTGGGGGCCGACGTCACCATCGTCGACCGGGACGGCATCGGTGGAGCCGCGGTGCTCACCGACTGCGTCCCCAGCAAGACGCTCATCGCGACCGCCGACTACCTCGGTGGCATCGAGACGGCAGCCGACCTCGGCGTCCACCTCGAGGACCACGAGGGTGACGTCGCGACGCAGACCGTCGCCGAGCTCGATGCGATCAACCGTCGGGTGCTCAGCCTCGCGGCCGCGCAGTCGGCGGACATCTCGGAGCGCTTGGCCGAGGTCGGTGTGCGGGTGGTCCCCGGGGCCGGTCGGCTGACCGCTCCCGGTGAGGTCGTCGTCGAGGGCGAAGGGGGGACCCCCGAGACCCTCCACGCGGACGTGGTCCTGGTGAGCACCGGTGCGACGCCACGGGTCCTGCCGACCGCACAGCCCGACGGGGAGCGGATCCTCACCTGGCAGCAGATCTACGCGCTGCCGCAGATCCCGGACAAGCTGATCGTCGTCGGCTCCGGAGTCACGGGCGCCGAGCTGGCCCAGGCCTACCTCGGGCTCGGCACGGACGTCACGCTCATCTCCTCGCGCGACCTGGTGCTGCCGGGCGAGGACCAGGACGCGGCTGCCGTCATCGAGGACGTCTTCCGCCGTCGCGGCATGACGGTGCTCAACCGCTCCCGGATGGCCTCCGCGGAGCGTCGGGGCGACGGGGTCGTCGTCACCCTCGAGGACGGTCGCGAGGTCGAGGGCAGCCATGTCCTCATCGCCGTCGGCGCCGTGCCCAACACGAACGACATGGGCCTGGAGGACATCGGCGTCGAGCTCAGCGACTCCGGGCACATCGTCACCGACCGGGTCTCGCGCACCTCGGTGCGCGGCGTCTATGCCGCCGGCGACTGCACCGGTGTGCTCCCGCTCGCCTCCGTCGCGGCCATGCAGGGGCGCATCGCGATCGCCCACGCCATGGGTGACGCGGTCGCGCCACTGAACCTCGGTCGCGTCAGCTCCAACATCTTCACCGACCCCGAGATCGCCACGGTCGGCGTCTCCCAGGCGGACGTGGACTCCGGCAAGGTCGACGCCCGCTCGGTCATGCTGCCGCTCACCGGCAACCCGCGCGCCAAGATGCAGAACACCACGCACGGTTTCGTCAAGATCTTCGCACGCAACGGCAGC